>JAGHCI010000035.1:0-8832 GCA_021160545.1 Candidatus Aerophobota bacterium
CTGTAAAGTCTCCTTAAACCTGCAAAGTCTCTTAATGTGTCATAAAAATCTGCACCGGACACTCTCATTTCAGAAGATAAAGCTTCTCCTCCCACATAAATTTCTGACTCACGTGCGGGTTTAATCTTACCGGCAAAATAAATTATAACTCCTATAATTATTCCAACAATTACAAGTATGGTGGCAAGACCGGGTTGCCACCATCCAATCCAGCTCTCGGGAGAGGAAAGAGTAGGAACAGAGGGTAAAATAAAAAGTTTTAGAGGAATCTGATAGGCAAAAACGCCAAACACAACACAAAGCCCTGCTAAAATAATCATAGGTAACACCATAAGAGAAGAGGATTCTTGAATTTTCCCCTGTGAGATTTTTTCCTTAACTTCGTCACTTTCAAGACCAAGGAAAACTCCATGAACAAGCTTCATAAAACTTGCCAGAGTTAGAGCAGAACCAAACATAGCAGCTATAAGCCAGATAATCCACATACCGCCACCTGAAAACCTGCCAACCTCAACCACACCCTGGTACACCATCCACTTGGAGAAAAATCCATTAAAAGGGGGAACACCGGATATGGAAAAAGCAGCAATTAAAACAGCAATAAAGGTGAAAGGCATAAACCTGGCAAGCCCCCCAAGTCTTTCCACATCACACACCCCGACTTTTTTCTCAACAGAACCTCCTCCCAGAAAGAGGCAGGACTTATAAATAGCATTATTAACCATATGGAATATACCTCCCGCTATCCCAAGAGGAATTCCCGTGCCTATTCCAAGCACCATATAACCCACCTGAGATACAGTATGATAGGAAAGGAGTTTTCTCACATCATGCTGAACAAGAGCCATCATCACTGCTACTATAATTGTCAGGGAACCAATGAACATGAGAAGAATGGATAAAGAGGAATTGGGAATAAGTTTGAAGAAATCAAGACATACACGTGCCAAAAAGTAAATACCAAGAAGTTTATCCAAGGATGCGGGCAAAAATGCCATAACAGGTGTTGGAACCTTATCTGCTGCATCAGGAATCCAGGTATGAAAAGGTATGGCACCTGCTTTAGCAAGAGCCCCTGTTATAAGAAGAACAAATGAAGCCACTGCAAGACCTGAATTTACCGGAAGAGGCTGAAGATTTATCATACTTAAACTTCCGCTCAATTTATAAAAGAAAAGAGCTCCTAAAATAAGGGCAAAATCTCCCGAGCCTACCACAAAAAGTCCCTTGGTAGATAATTCTGAAGAACCAAAAGACAAAAAGGCATAAAGCAAAACTCCAAGCACTCCCCAGAAAAGCAAGAATACAAAAAGATTCGCAGCAAGAGCTGCTCCTGCCGCAGCAGAAGCTGTCAAAAGGAAGTAGCCGTAGTACTCCCTTGTTCTTACCTTTCCATCCATGAATTTTGCTGAATAAATGGAGATAAGTAAAGAGAAAAGAGAGATAAAAAGGAGTATAAAGGAGGAAAATTTGTAACTTTGCAAACTAAAATCTATACCTAAGAAGGAAAGCCAGGGATGTGTAAATAAAATCTTTCCCTGCGAAAATATTAAAATAGCAAGAACAAAAACTATAAAACCGGTCCCTATGCTAATTACCTCTTTTACCTTTTTTGCAGGAACAAGCAGGCAAATAATTCCTCCTATCAGAGGCAAAATTATCGGATAAAGCAGCACAGAAGAGTTCATTTTCTCTCCCTTTTTGTTTTAGTTTTATTTAGTTAATATTCCTGCTACAGCTGCCGCAGGAAGCCCCAATACCTGGCCTATAAAAAACCCGATTGCAAGAGAAATTGCTCCCAGTAAAACCACACATCCCACCATTAACTTTTCTCCAGCAAAGGATCCGCCTCCTGATGTAGCCTTTTTACTTTTACCCATGAAAATTCCATTAAACAGGCGAAAAAGATAAAGCATTGTAAATATAGCTGCAACTATAGCAAAGGTTGCAACCCAAAAATGTCCTTCTTTCACCGCACTCATTATCACCATAAGTTTTGCATAAAATCCCCCGAAAGGAGGAAAACCGGCTATAGAAAAAACAGAAAATAAAAATCCAATTCCAAAAACAGAGGAAGTTTGCATAAGACCACCAAGCTCTCTTATATCCCTTGTTCCATACTTTCTTTCAACTATCCCTGCTCCAAGGAAAAGGGAAGCTTTGGCAATAGCGTGAATCATAAAGTAAAGAAGCCCCGCTATAATACCTGTCTCTTTCAAGAGGGCAAATCCAATGAGAATGTAACCTACCTGGGACACAGTGGAATAGGCTATTATTCGTTTTATATCTTTTTCCAGGAGGGCAGCACCTGCCCCTATTAAAGAAGATATAACAGCTAATGTAAGAATCCAGCTCCAGGAGACACCTGTCATCCACACAAAAATGCGTAAAAATCCAAGAAGCCCCACCTCAACTTCTACTCCTGAAAGTATAGCACTCATTGGAGAAGGAGCTACAGGATGAGCATCAGATAGCCAGGTATGCAGAGGAAGAATTGCAGACTTTGCAATCACTCCAAGAAAGATTAGGAAAAGGGGAATATTAACATTTACAAGATTTACTTCTTTGAGCTGAAAAAGATCAAGGGTACCGGTTTGAACATAAAGAAGAGTAAATCCCATTAACATAAAAGATGAACCAAGAAAAGTCATTAAGAAAGTTTTATCAGCAATCCAAACTATTTTTTCTTCTCTGTAAAATCCCACCAACCTCCAGGTGGTAAGAGCTGCTACTTCCCAAAAAACATAGAATAAGACAAGATTTTTGGAAAAAGAAACGCCGATAAGAGATGCTACCATAAGACAGGTCATGAAATAGTATTCTCTCTGATTCTCATATTCCTTCATGTAAGGTACAGAGTAAATAAGAGCAACAAGTCCAATAAAAGAGAATATAAGGGCAAAAACAAGGCTTATTCCATCGGCAAAAAAGGAAAAACTAAAATAATTCCCCCTGAAAGATAAAATATCTGCTTGAATAGAGGTTAGTTTCAAAACGGGAGCAAGCAGAAAAAAAAGAAAGACGAAAGAAAGAGCTACTATACCCACCGCCCACCATTCTCTAACTTTCTCTGGGAAAAGCAGACAGAAAAAAGAACCTATCAAAGGGATAAAAATCGCACCTATTAAGAAAAAGGTTAACATTTATACATTACCTCCTGCTTATCATATACCAAGCTCTCTGCGCAATTTCTTTGTTTTTTCCTGGGAAAGCCTTATCAAATCTTTTCCGTCAAGCTCCATCTTACCTGTCCTTCTATCCACAACTCTCATCATCCTTTCTGTACAACAATAACAGGGATCTATAGAAGCCAAAATCAAAGCAGCATCTGCTACACTTTCCCCGGGAACAGTTACCTTGCAGGTTGGAAGATTTACATAAGTTGGAGCTCTCACCTTCACTCTCACAGGATTATTTGAGCCATCAGACCGCACGTAGTGGAAAGTTTCACCTCTGGGTGCCTCATGACGACCTTTTCCCTCACCCAGTGGCATTTTCTTTATATTAACAGCTATATCTCCTTTAACTTTTTTTAGTTTCTCAAGGCACTGGCGGATAATCTTAATAGACTCAAGACACTCAAGAATTCTTACCACAGTCTTGGCAAAAACATCCCCCTCTTCTCGAGTTATAATATTCCACTCAACAAGGTCGTAGGCAGCATAAGGATCATCTTTTCTTACATCAATGGGAACACCTGAAGCTCTTGCTGTAGGACCAACGGCACAGTATTTAATTGCATCTTCCTTGGTGAGCACTCCTACTCCTTTAAGACGTGCAGCTAAAACAGGATCATCAAGAGCAGCCTTTGTAAGCATTTCAAGCTTCCTCTCTAACTCATCCAGAACCTTCATAAGGTAGGGTATATCCTCCTCCTTTATATCTCTTCTCACCCCTCCTGGTCTCATCATTGCATAATGATTTCTGTTTCCGGTAATGTGCTCAAAAATTTCAAGAACAGGCTCTCTATATTTCCAAACCCACATCCATAAAGTATTATAACCTATAAAGTGCCCCGCAAGTCCCAACCAGAGAAGATGAGAGTGAATTCTCTCAAGTTCTCCCACTATACTTCTTATGTACTTTGCCCTCTCAGGTATCTCCACTCCTGCAAGGTCCTCCTGGGCATTACAATTTGCAATGGGGTGAGAGGTGGAACATATACCACAAATTCTTTCTACAAGAAAAATAACCTGATCCCAGCTCATTCTTTGAGCTATCTGTTCAATAGCTCTGTGGTTATAACCTATGTGTACATCTATATCAACTACTTTTTCACCTTCCACAAAAAGTTCAAAATATTCAGGTTCCTCTTGCAGAGGATGATAAGGACCTATAGGAATGATTGTCCTTTTTTCCGCCATCTATTTGTTCTCCTTATCAGAATCTTTATAAAATTCCTCGTCTCTGTACTCTGACCTTAAAGGATAAAAACCCTCTGGCCAATTTTCAGCAGCTAAAAGCGGTCTTGGGTCAGGATGATTTAAGAATTTCACTCCCAGAAGATCTTGAATCTCTCTTTCTATCCAGGCTGCTCCGGGTATCACAGGAGCAATTGACTCTATTTCACACTTTTCCTTTGACACAAGAACTTTTGCTGTAATAATCTTTCCTCCCTGCCTATCAAAAGAAAAGTGATAAAGTATTTCAATCCCCTTAGGAGTATCAATTCCTGAGGCAATTATAAATCTTGCCTTTGCTTTTTCAAAAATATACTTTGCCACAGGAACAATATCGATTTTCTTAACACCAAAATAATGTCTTGTGGGGGATTTTTCTTCCCAGAAAAGTATCTTGCCCTTGAGAGCTTCTTTTATCTTCGTTATAACATCTTTTTGAACCATTTTAGCCTCTTACCTTCTTCTTTGGCAATTTCCCATCAAGACTTTGAATAAGCTTTACCACTCCATCAATTATAGCCTCAGGTTTGGGGGGGCATCCTGGAACGTAAGCATTAACAGGTATAATCTTATCAAAGGGACCTGCCATGTTATAGCCTGTGCGAAATATTCCGCCACTGCAAGCACAACCTCCCACTGCTACTACAAGTTTTGGCTCAGGCATTTGTTCATATACTCTCTTCACTCTCGGCAAGCATTTCTTTGTAACTATTCCAGTTGCCAGAATTACATCTGCATGACGAACACTTCCCACAAGACAGATTCCAAATCTTTCCAGGTCAAACCTTGGGGTAAGACAGTCCAAGATCTCAATATCACAGTTATTGCAGGAACCTGCCGATAGATGATATACCCAAATAGATCTTTTAAGAGAAAAAGTCGTCAAACTCATCTACTTCTCCTTGGTAAAATTAAATTCCAAAAAGAGCAAGAATAAAACCCACCACTGCAAGAGGAAACATTCTAAGCCAGAAAAATCTCAAAGCCTGATCTATCCTTAAACGGGCATTGGTGTTTTTGACAATTATTATAAGAAGTAAAATAACAAGGTATTTTATAATTGAGAAAAGAGCTTGAATTCCACTATCAAACCTCATTCCACCTGCAAAAACAGTAATTAAAAACACAGGTAAGGTAAAAAGCATCATAGCTTTCGTGAGTTTAAATATAGCAAGGGGCGGACCTGAGTACTCAATTAGAGGACCTGACATTATCTCCTGTTCTGCCTCAGGTATATCAAAAGGAACAAAACCAAGCTTTGCCTGTATACAGAAAAATGCAACCACCAAGGCAATAATAGAAGAAAGATGATGAGTAAACATCATGCCATTTTTTATTTGGTAAGACACAATGGAACCGATTTTTATATCTTTTATTATTGCTACAGGGGTAAAAACAGCCACAATAAAGGGAAGTTCATAGGCAAGTATAAGTTTCATTTCCCTGCTCGCCCCAAGTGAGGCAAGAGGATTTCTTGATGCAGAGCCTCCCAGGATAATTGCAAGGGAGGGAAGAATAGAAAGATAAAGAACTACAATTATATCTCCTAAAAAGGAGCTTGCGGGGTAAAGATTCATTTCCCAGAGTATGAGAGAAACAAGAGTAACTCCTATAAGACCAATTAAAGGAGCTGAAAGAAAAGTCATTTTACGAGCTCCTGCGGGAATTATGGTTTCCTTACCCATCAGCTTAAAGAAATCAATAAAATTTTGATACCAGGGAGGACCTACTCTCCATTGAAGACGAGCGGTTATTTTTCTGTCTATCCATCCAGCAAAAAGTCCAACTACTGCTGTAAAAAGAAAACCCGGAAAGACGATAAAAGAAATAAGAGCCCAAAGAACATCACTCATTATTTTTCACCTTTTTTGGCAAGTTCTTTTTTCCAGGGTGTAGACTTTACAAAAACCTCTCCTATCTTGAAAATATTTTCTTCTGGATTTTCTTTAAATTCACCATACTTTATAGCACCTTTTCCTGTCTTAACACAAAGAGGCTCCTCCCCTTCTTTCAGCCTTCCTTTACACAAATCACAGTGAAAACCCAGAAAAGGTAAAATCTCCATATGAATTGTTCCAAAAGGGCAGGCAACTGCACAGGATTTACAGGAGACACACAAACAATCATTTCTCACAATAACACCTGATTCCTCTTCTCTCTCCAATGCATCATATCTGCAAGCATGAACACAAGGATAATCCTCACATTTCCTGCAGATTATCTGAAAAGTAAGCCATTCACGCAAACTTACAATACCGTTGTTTTTAAAATGATAGGGATAACTGCACTGAATATCCAGAGTTTTCCAATCCTTCATGACTTTGTCAAGGTCTATAAAAAGAGTCTTCTCCACCTTTACCTCCTAATCCCAGATTGCAGGTATATCTTTTAATTGAGAGTAGGTGAAAACCGGTCCATCCCTGCAAACAAGATATTTTCCAAGCTGGCAGTGTCCACATTTACCTATACCACAGGACATATTTTTCTCCATAGAAAGGTAAATATTTTCCGGTTTATATCCCACATCAAGTAATTTTAAGGTAGTAAACTTCATCATAATGGGAGGACCACAAACAACGCTAATACTTTCCTCGATATTCTTTATCTCTTCATCAATTCCATCAAGGGTGGTTGTAACAAGTCCAACTCTACCTTTCCACTTCTCATCCCCTGCATCAACAGTTACTCTGAAGGAGACTTTTCCTTTAAAGTTATCTGGCCATTTTTTAAGAATGCTTTCTTTATAAACTATATCCTGGGGTGTCTTTGCTCCATAACAAAATGCTATTTTTTTGTAATCATCTATATTGTGAACAAGGGCAAGAAAAAGCGCTCTCAAAGGCGCAAGACCAACTCCTCCTCCAACAATTAAAACCTCTTTCCCTTTCCACTCCTCAATTGGATATTTATTTCCGTAAGGCCCCCTGATTCCCACAAAGTCTCCTTTCTTTTTGGTGTGAAGAGAGGAGGTAATTTTGCCCACTCGCATAATGGTAACTTCCAGTTTTTCCTTTTCATAAGGAGAAGAGGAAGGAGTAAAAGGTCCCTCACCAACTCCGGGAACTGTCAGTTGAATGAACTGTCCTGCTTCAAACCCAAAATCCTTTTCTGGCTTCAAGACAAAAGTTTTTATTTGAGGAGTTTCTGTAATAACCTCAAGAATTTCTGCTTTTATTGGCTCATAGGGATTACTCATTTTCAAAACCTACCGGTATTTTTCTCTCAACAGCAAGATCCCTAAAAACTTTTCGCATATCAATTTTTCCCGGACAAACAGCTATACACCTGCCACATCCTGTGCAGGCATCAAGATTTATATTTTCCGGGAAGAAGTAAAACTTACAAAAAAGTCTATTAGAAAACCTCTGATAAAGCAGAGGTCTTGGGTTCGCTCCTCCTGCTACTCGAGCAAAACCTGTAAAAAGACAGGCATCCCAGAGGTAAAACCTTTCATATTTTTCTCCTTTTTTTACATCAAAAAGCAGAAAGCATCTGCAGGTTGGGCAAATCTGATTACAACCACCACAATCAACGCAGGCCTCGCTGTGTTCCTTCCACACAGGTGAATCATAACTTTCTTTTATCAGCTCCCTGTAAGGCAATTTTGTCTTAAATTCTTTATTGTTTTTCTCTAAAATTCTAAGAACCTTTTCTCTTTTCTTCTCCCTTTCCTTGATCATTCCTTCCTCAATCTGTGTGAAAAAGCTCTCGTATTGTTTTATAAATTCCTCCCCTTTCTCAGAACCCACCTGGACAATAAAACCTTCCTCCAGAGTGGAAAAGTTCAAATCAAAGCCTTCTTCAGGGAAAGGCTTTGACCCAACAAGATTGCAAAAGCAATTTTCATCAGGCAGGGTGCAATCACTTGATATAATTAAAGTATTCTCACGTGTCTGAATATAAAAAGGATCTTTATATTCTGCTCCAAATTTTTCTCCCATGTAAACGCTATCTGAAATTTTCAAAGCACTAAGATCACAGTTTTTTGCACCAAGGATAATCCTTTTTTCACCCGAGGGCTCCAGGGGAGAATCAAAATACTCAACCACTTTGCGCTGGGCAGGAGTGAAGAAAGACTTTAAAGGATGAATGGTCCTTTTTGTATCTAAAACTACTTTATCTATATTCTCTTCTGTAATCCTTTCATAAAAGAGAAAATCTTCTTTCTGAACCGGAGCGTAAAGAGAAACACTTTCAGAAAGAGTCCGAATCCACTTCTGATAGTTATCTTTTGATAGAAAAAGCTCTTTCATTTTCTTTCCTTTGTTAGTGAAAAATATCACAATATTTTATCTTTTTGCCAAAATTTGTCAAGGAATCTGTGAGCACTTTCACAAAATTATACAATTCAAAAAAATTTTGTCAAATCTGCTCGACAATGCCCTCTACATCAAGATAAGTGCTTACAAGATGCGCTGCTTCCTTAACTTTA
>JAGHCI010000165.1:0-3813 GCA_021160545.1 Candidatus Aerophobota bacterium
CGCCGTGCGCTCCTTCCTCAGATTTATCTTATTTTCATCTATCTTGGAGTTTTAATATTTAAGATTTATCTTGCAAGTTTTAAGATGATTTTTGCAATAATAACCGGCAACATAAACCCAGGAATAGTCCATTTTCGCACAAGATTGAGGTCAGAACTGGCAAGAGTTATCCTGGCCAACTCTATCACCCTTACCCCGGGCACTTTAACCCTCGACCTCAAAGAAGACCACCTTGTTGTGCACTGGCTAAACGCTCAAACCACTCACTCAAAATATGCAGGAGAGTTAATAAAAGGTGATTTTGAGACCTGGTTAAAAAGAATATGGATTTAAACCCTTTTATCCTTGATACTGTTATCTTCAGCCTGGCTTTCATCTCGATTTTAAGTATGTTCAGGATAATTATAGGTCCGACTGTTGAAGATAGACTTATAGGACTTAACCTTGTAGTTGCACAGGTTGTTGGAATTCTGGTAGTGTCGGCTGTTAAATTTGATCGTTCCATTTATTTAGATGTTGCACTGGTTTATGCCATACTCGGTTTTGTAAGCACCTTTGCTATAGCAAAGTATATGGGGAAGAAAAAAGGATAGAATAATGGCTCAGGTAGCTTATATTCTTTTTTTTCTGGGTATACTTTTTGGTTTTCTGGGAAATGTGGGTGTAATGAGGTTCCCAGACATTTATACCCGTTTGCAGGCATCATCAAAATGCGGGATTACATCTGTCCTGTCAATCCTCATAGCCTCAATGCTCCTGAAGGGATTTTCTCCCATGGCAGGAAGAATTTTTGTCATAATGATTTTCTTTTTAATAACAGGTCCTGTCGCCTCTCATATTATAGGAAGAAAAGCCTGGGAAGAAGGAATTATTCCCTGGAAGAGAAAACCAGGAAGAGGAGATAAAAAATTATGACAGAAATGATTCTCATTTTGCTTTTGATATCAGCATTTTTATCCCTTCAATCAAGAAATCTTCTAAATGCAGCGATTTTCCTTGCAGTTTTTTCTCTTCTTTCTTCTCTTCTGTTTTACAACCTGCATGCACCTGATGTTGCTATAGCTGAGGCATCAATAGGTGCAGGGGTTGCTACTTTTTTGCTTGTTGTAGTCATCAGCAAGACAAAAAGGACAGAAGAATGAGAAAAATAGCGGAGATTCTTATCATTCTCCTTCTGGGGTTTTTCCTTATCGCAGAAGGCAACTTCCTTAAACCCCTTCCCCCAGCAGAGCTTAAAAATTACTTTGTTGAAAAAGGAGTAAAACAAACAGGCGCTATAAATCTTGTCTCTTCTATATATTTAACTTACAGAGCTTTTGATACCCTGGGGGAGACTATAGTTTTGCTCCTTGCTGTGTCAGGAGTAATTATGCTTTTTGAGGCAAGAAAATGAGAGAGTCAGAGATAGTTGACATGATATCAAGAAAACTTTCTCCTTATATTCTCCTTTTTGCTCTTTACCTCATCTCCTATGGACACCTTTCACCTGGGGGAGGTTTCCAGGGAGGAGTAGTTCTTGCCTCAGGAGTGATACTCCTCTGTCTCGCAAGAGGAGAGGGTTTTGTCAAGAGAAAACTTCCCCCAAAGGCTTTAAGTCTTGTTGAAACAGGAATGTTTTTTATCTTCATTTTAATGGGACTCGCAGGTCTTCTAATTGGTGGATATTTCCTGGAAAACTTTTTCCTTCCAGGGAAAATTGAGAAAGTGCCAACCGAAAGCTTTATATTTTTTCTCAACCTGGTCATAGGTCTCAAAGTGGGAGCAGGGATAACCCTCATTTGTTTTTACATTTTAAAACAGGAAGAAACGTAAATGATGGCTTTTTATCTCATAATTTCTCTCTTTCTTCTTGGTATATGGGGAATTGTTAGTAAAGACAATTTAATTAAAAAAATCATAAGTCTCAATATATTTAACAGCTCTCTTGTTGTTCTTTTCATCTATATTGGCTCCCGCACCGGCTCAACTGCACCCATAATGGAGAAAAATATAAAAAATGTCGTGGACCCTCTTCCTCAGGCACTGATGCTTACAAGTATAGTTATCAGCATCTGCATCATGGCGCTTGCTCTCTCTCTGGCGATGAAGGTTTACAAAAAACACGGAACTTTAAGCATTTCCAGAATAGAAAACAAGCTAAATAAAGATGAATAATCTGGTTATTCTTCTTGTTATAATTCCTTTCCTGGCCTCCTTTTTAACTCTTTTTGAAAAATATGCCTTCGGTATAGAAAAAGCTCCACAAACAGCCATAGTGGCAACATCCTGTTGCCTTGTGCTTCTCCTTTTTCTTTTTCCTCCTGTCTTTAAAGGAAAAGCAATTGAGTATTTTTTAGGAGGATGGAAAGAACCTGTAGGAATTACAATTTACATGGATGGTCTTTCCTGGATAGCTTCTTTCATAGGAATAGTTATTGGTCTTGTCTCTCTTTTTTTCTCCTGGGGAGAAAAAAAATATGAACACAAGTTTTATTTTTTCTTTTTAATTCTCCTTGGAGGAATGGAAGGGGCTATAATGACAGGGGATATATTTAACATGTTTGTATTTTTTGAGATTGTCTCCATAGCCTCTTATATTTTAATTGCTTACTCAAAGAAAACAAAGTCCTTAATGGCAAGCTTTAACTATCTTCTTATAAGCAGTTTAGGAATGGGCTTTTTTCTTTTAGGAATTGCTCTTCTATATCAACAAACAGGAATTTTCTCTCTCAGAGGCATAGCCGGGTTAAAAAACCAGCTTATCCCAAATACCAGGATACTGAACATAGCAATAATCTCACTGGTGGTGGGAATAGGAGTAAAAGCTGCTTTTTTCCCTTTGCATACCTGGCTACCGGATGCTCACGCTTTTGCACCTCATCCTGTCTCGTCAATTCTTTCAGGTGTAATGATTAAAATATCTTTCCTTGCAATATGGCGCATAATAAGAATTCTTGACACCCCTTCTCTTCAACATATTTTCATATGGATAGGAGCCTTTACCGCTCTTTTGGGAGCTATCTTTGCCATAGCTCAAAGTGACTGCAAAAAAATTCTTGCTTATCACTCAATCTCCCAGATGGGATTTATAATAGCAGGTTTTGGTGTGGCCACATCTTTTTCTCTTGTTGCCTCACTTTATCACATATTAAATCATTCTCTTTTTAAAAGCCTTTTATTTCTTTCTGTAGGTGTTGTAATATACCTGACAGGCAAAAGAAAGATTGATGAACTTGCAGGCTTTGGAAATAAGATACCCTTTGTGAAGATAACCTTTTTAGTTGGTGCTCTTTCTATCTGTGGCGTGCCTCCTTTCAATGGATATGCAAGCAAAACCTTAATTTCAACCAGTTTAAAAGGCTACCCCCTTGCCTACTTTTTTATTTTCATGGCAAGTGCTGGAACTTTCACCTCTTTTATAAAACTATCCCGTATTTTCAGAGGTAAAATAAATCAAGAAAATCCCTTTTATAAAGAGCAAAAAAACTTTAAGGAAAAAATACCAAAAAAAATGATATTTCCTCTTTTTACCTTATCCGCTCTGTGTATTATAACAGGTCTTTACCCTGAAACAACAACAGAACTTATATCCAGGCTAATTTTAAACGAAAAAATAAAAACTGACTTACACTTTTACTCTCTTTCAAACTTTACCGGGAGCTTATTTTCCCTCATATTCGGATTATCGTTTTACCTTCTTATAATCACTCAGAGAGGAAGCAAAGTTATGAATTTTTTAAGAAAAACACGACCCACCCTTAACAGCTCTCTTCTTCTGGTGGTTGCTGGTTTTCTGCTTATTGTAGTTTTTTACCTTCTCACAGGAAAAGCTGC
>JAGHCI010000151.1:0-2721 GCA_021160545.1 Candidatus Aerophobota bacterium
CTCTTATAGTTGGAGACGCACTGATTTTCAGAGAGAGAGAGAGAAGTAGGGGGAGCGGGTAATCTTTTAAAAATAGACACCTTTCGGCAAGGAAGGGTGTCTATTTTTTATTGAAAACAAAGATAATTTAGACAAGCATTCAATTATTACTAAAAAATACAAGGATAATCAGGAATGCAAAAAAGTGCAGTGTGTGGAGGGAAGCTTGAGGAAAAATAGGAGAATTAGCAAGACATATGAGACCTTAGAAGTTATCTCTTAAATTCAAACGCAGGAAGAGTTCAGAAGTTATCAATGAGGTATGAGAATTTTATAAAGAAGATAACCTACGAGGATATAGCAAAAGCCTCTCCCCTGGCTTATGTTGTCTGGGCTTTTGATGATTTTCGGGTAGTTGACTGGAACAAGAGTGCAGAGGGTATTTTTGGGTGGAGTAAGGAGGAGGTTCTGGACAAAAACTTCTTTGATTTTCTCATTCCGGAGAAGGTAAAAGAAAAAGTGAGGGAGGTTGTTGAAAAAATAAAAGCAAGCAAGCTTCTAACCCACAGGATAAACGAAAATCTCACAAAAGATGGAAGAATAATAAAGTGTGAATGGTGGAATACTCCTATAAAAGATGAGAAGGGGAGGATAACTCTTGTAATTTCTATAGCACGGGATATAACAGAGGAAGTTCAAAAGGAAAGGGAGATTGAAGAAAGCAGGAAGAGACTTTACTCCATAGTGGAGTCAACGCCCAATGCTATTGTTACAGTTGACGAGAAGGGAAGTATCATTTACTGGAACAAAGCAGCAGAGGAAATATTTGGCTATTCAGAAGATGAGGTGGTTGGGAAAAAGGTCACCATTATCATGCCTCAAAGGTTTTATAGGGCATTTGAGGAGAGATTTAGAAAAGCTATTTCCCTTGGGCATCCCACAAAAGAGGCCATTGAAGTTCCTGCTTTAAGAAAAGATGGCACAGAGATTTTTGTTGAGTGGACCTTCTCAAGCTGGAGGCAAGAAGGAAAACTCTTTTTTACCGGAATAGGAAAGGACATTACCAGAAGAAAAAAGTTTGAAGAAAAGCTCAGGGAGAGTGAGGAAAAATACCACAGGTTGGTTGAACAGGCAAATGACGGTATTTGTATTGTTCAGGATGGAATATTGAAGTATCTTAACAGACAACTTGCAAGAATGTGGGGTGGTAGTGTTCAGGAATTAACTGGTAGACCATTCGCCGAGCTTGTGCCTTCCGATGGGGCACCTTTTATAGCTGGACGTTATAGAAAGCGCATGAAAGGTGAAAACATTTCTGAAAGATACGAGCTTGCACTTCAACGTAAGGATGGTGGCAAGTTTTATGTCGAGGTAAATGCAAATCTCATTATTTATGAAAGAAAACCAGCTGATCTTGTAATAGTGCGGGATATTACCGAAAGAAAAAGGCAGGAAGAAAAGACAAAAAGACTTTATTCTATGCAAAAAGCTATAAGACAAATAAACCAGGTTCTTTTGAAAGTTAGGAAAGAATCTGAGTTATTCAAATTGATCTGTAAAATTCTTGTTGACGAGATAGAAGATTTTAAATTTTGCTGGGTAGGTCTTGTAGAGGAAGGTTTCAAGGTGAGACCTGTGGCTTTTGCAGGATTTGAAGAAGGGTATCTTTCTCAAGTTAAGGTAAAATGGGACAGCTCAGAATATGCTAAAGGACCTACAGGAATGGCTATGAAGAGGAAAAAGCCTTTTGTTGTAAATGATATAGAAAATGATCCGCGATATTCTCTCTGGAGAAAAGAAGCTCTGGAAAGAAGCTACAGGTCATCTGCGGCCTTTCCTATTATGAATGAGGATAAGGTGGTTGGCACTGTTAATATTTATTCCTCTCAAAGAGATTTTTTCGGAAAAGAGGAGGTTAGATTTTTAGAGGAAGCAGCAGGAGATATCGCTATTGGTATAAGATCTTTGAGGCTTGAGAGAGAGCTTAAGAAAACTGTTGAAGAACTTGAGAAGACGACAGAGGGTATTATCTTCACCGTATCAAAAATAGTAGAGGCGCGAGACCCCTACACAGCAGGTCATCAAAAAAAGGTGGCAGAGCTTGCCCGTGCTATAGCAAGGGAGATGAAGCTTCCCAAGGATAAGGTTGAAGGAGTTTACATGGCAGGTATGATTCATGATATTGGTAAGATTTACGTTCCCAGTGAGATCTTAAGCAAACCTGGTAGATTAAACCAAATTGAGTTTTCTCTGATTAAAACCCACTCCCAATATGGCTATAACATGTTAAAAGATATTGATTTTCCCTGGCCAGTTGCCCTTTCTATCCTGCAGCATCATGAAAGAGTTGATGGCTCAGGCTATCCTCAGGGACTCAAGGGAGATGAAATTATCCTTGAGGCAAAAATTTTAGCAGTTGCAGATGTTGTTGAGGCGATATCCTCTCACCGACCTTACAGACCTTCTCTTGGTATTGATAAAGCCCTGGAAGAGATCGAGGAGAATAGGGGAAAGCTTTACGACCCGGAAGTTGTGGATGCCTGCCTCAGAGTTTTTAGGAAAAGAGGGTTTAAATTTTCTTCCTGATAACCCTTGCTGAATTGCTAAAAATTATTATATATTATTATGTAATAAAAAATTTAAGTTTATGAACTTAATTTTGTCTTTTTCAGTGCCTTCTTGTAGAGCGTAGATAGTAGCTTCTCTTACAAGGGCTTCCTTTTCTCTTTTCTCTTTTCTTCA
>JAGHCI010000108.1:0-3223 GCA_021160545.1 Candidatus Aerophobota bacterium
AGGAAAAGTTATGTGAAATTGCCCTGAAAAATCCAAACTCCCCTCTTGTAAAAATTTTCTCCTTCTTACCTTTTATCAAAAGTAAAGAAAAAATTATAAAAAGAATAGCTATCCAGAAATCTGTAAATCTTCTGCGCAGGATGGGTATACCAAACCCGGAAAAAGTGGTGGAAAGATACCCTCACCAGCTCTCAGGAGGAATGCAGCAAAGAGTTGTTATTGCCATTGCTCTTGCCTGCCATCCAAAACTTTTAATTGCAGATGAGCCCACTTCAAATCTTGATGTTACTATCCAGGCTCAAATCCTTGACCTTATAAGGTCTTTGAAAGAGGAACTTAACACCTCTGTGCTTTTTATATCGCATGATCTTGGAGTTGTGGCTGAGATGTGCAAGTGGATTGCTGTAATGTATGCAGGGAATATATGCGAACTTACAAAAATGGAGGAACTTTTTGAAAATCCTCTTCATCCCTATACAGAAGCTCTGTTAAAGTCAATTCCAAGAAGAGGGACAAGAAAGCTTGAGAGCATAAAGGGAAGTGTTCCTAACCTTGTTAATCCTCCTTCAGGATGCAGATTTCATCCCCGCTGCCCGAAAGCAAAGGAAAAATGCACAAAAGAGAGGCCTGAAATAAGAGAAGTTTACAAGGACCATTTTGTAGCATGCCATTTTTATAAAGATTAAGACAAGAGAAATTAAAAATGAATGACACTGTACTGGAGATTAAAAACCTCAAAAAATATTACCCCATACTTGGAGGGGTTTTTAAAAAGAGAATAGGAGATGTAAAGGCAGTTGATGGAGTTAGTCTTGAGATAAAAAGAGGTGAGTGTCTTGGACTTGTTGGCGAATCAGGATGTGGTAAGACAACGCTGGGAAAGACAATTCTGCGTCTTCTTGAGCCAACAGAGGGCCTTGTATTTTTTGATACACCCCGGGATGTTAGAGAAAAAATAAAAAAGCTTTATCTTTCTGAAGATGGAAACTCCCCCGAACTTATTCTTTTAAGAAAAAAATATGATATTTCCACCTTTAAGGGGAGAAGACTGAAACAAATAAGAAAAAAGATGCAAATAGTGTTTCAGGACCCTTCCTCTTCTCTTAATCCAAGGATGTTAATAAAAGATATCGTAGGTGAGCCTCTTAAGATACATAAGATAACAAAGAATGTGGAAGAAAGAGCTCTTTACCTGTTAAAAAAAGTTGGTCTGACAGAGGACCATCTTTTCAGATATCCTCATGAATTCAGTGGAGGGCAAAGACAGAGAATAGCCATAGCAAGAGCTCTTGCCACAAATCCTGAATTTATAGTTCTTGACGAGCCCACCTCTGCTCTTGATGTTTCGGTTCAGGCACAGATTTTAAATCTTTTAAAAGACCTTCAAAGAGAACTTAATCTCACTTATCTTTTTATTACCCATCATCTCATGGTGGTAGAATACATAGCAAAAAGGATAGCAGTGATGTATCTTGGGAAGGTGATAGAACTTGCTCCCACAGAAAAAATTTTCTCTGAAACTAAACATCCTTATACAAAGGCACTGATTTCTGCTATCCCTGAGCCTGAGATAAAACTTGCAAAAAAACGCATAGTTCTTACAGGGGATGTGCCAAGCCCCATAAATCCTCCTTCAGGATGCAGATTTCATCCCCGCTGCCCTTATGTCCGTGCAGTGTGTAGGAAAAAGGAGCCTTCCTTAAGGGAAATAAGCGAAGGACACTTTGTAGCCTGCCACAGAGCAGAAGAAATGTAATTTTCCTTAAGACTAAATATTGACATGGGGGGATAAATTATAATATAATTTTTGTCAATAATTTTGGGGAGAAAAATTATGTTTCACATATTCAGTGAGGATCAAATAAAAAATGCTGTTATAACAGATGTTTATTTTGAGAGAACAATAAAAATAATAAAGGAAAAGGGGCTTGATAAGGTTGTGGCAGCTGAGGTAAGAGCAAGAGAACTTCCCTCAGATTACAGGTGGGCAATTCTTGGAGGAATAGAGGAGGCTCTAACTCTTCTTGAAGGACTGCCGGTTAATGTCTGGGCAATGCCAGAGGGAACTTTGTTTCACGCTATGGAGCCTGCCCTTCTTATTGAAGGAAAATACAGTGATTTTGCAGCATACGAGACCTGCCTTCTGGGTTTTCTATGTCAGGCATCAGGGATAGCAACAAGAGCAGCAAGATGTAAACTCGCATCTGGGGGGAAGCCTGTTTATCATTTTGGAGCAAGGAGAATGCATCCCGGGATAACTCTAATGATAGACAGGTCCTCTTATATAGGGGGATGTGATGGAGTAGCTGTTAAAGAAAGTGCAAGATTTCTTGAGGAGGAACCTGTTGGTACAATTCCTCACAGTCTTGTCCTTCTTGCAGGGGATACACTTAAATCAATAAAACTCTTTGATGAGGTGATAGAGCCGCAGGTAAAAAGAGTTGCACTTATTGACACTCTTGGGGATGAAAAATTTGAAGCTCTAAGGGTGGCAGATGAGCTTGGTAGAAAACTTTTTGCAGTTAGAATAGACACTCCTGCTTCAAGGAGAGGTGACATACTTGCAATATTGAAAGAAATAAGATGGGAACTTGATTTGAGAGGTTTCAATCACGTAAAACTTTTTGTTTCTGGAGGACTTAATGAAAAGAAGATACGCCAATTAAACCAGGTAGCCGATGCTTTTGGAGTTGGAACCTGGATAAGTAATGCTCCGGTGGTTGATTTTGCCCTTGATATTGTGGAAATAGATAAAAAACCTGTAGCAAAAAAAGGGAAACATTCAGGAAAAAAACAGGTATGGAGATGTCCTGCCTGTGGTGCTGGCAGAATTTTACCCTGGAGTGAAGATATACCATCCTGTGAGTGTGGAGAAAAAATGGTTCCTCTTCTTAAGTTAATGATTAGAGAGGGAAAACTTGTTAACCCCTTTCCTACTGTTAAGAAAATAAGGGATTTTGTTTTAAGTCAGCTAAAAAAATTAGAAAAAAGCGAGGTGGAAGATTGGCTTTAATAGTTCAAAAGTATGGAGGGTCCTCTGTTGCAACCACTGAGAGAATAAAAAAAATAGCAGAAAGAATTATAAAAACCAAAGGAGAAAATAACAAAGTTGTCGTGGTTGTCTCAGCAATGGGAGATACAACGGACAATTTAATAAAATTGATGCACCAGGTAAATCCTGATCCTCCAAAAAGAGAACTTGACCTTCTCCTGTCCACAGGGG
>JAGHCI010000192.1:0-15224 GCA_021160545.1 Candidatus Aerophobota bacterium
AAGAGTATCCTCTAAGTTATATCCTGTAATAAAGTTTTTTGCCTCTTTGAAAGGGTCATAGGCACTGTGGAATAGAATCTCTCCCCCATCTTCTTTTCTCACTTTCAATGTGAAAGGTCCCTTTCTTGTCTTTACAACCTCTGCATTTTGAGGAAAGGGTAGAGATTCAATTTTTTCAATAAGTTTTTTCCCTTCTTTTCTCTCTTCTAATACAGATAAATTCTTCTTATAAAAGCCATCAATAAAAAATTCTCTGGAGAAAACTCTTTTCATTTTCAGTTCATCTGATGTTTCAAAATACTGATAATCTTCTCCACCACCTTTTTCTCCTCTCTTATCCTGGGAGCAAGTTCATACTCAAGAATATCCGCAAGAGCAAGGAAATTATTGTCTCTTAAAGCTCTTTTTGCCTCTCTCAGATATTGAACAACTTCCTCCATCCGCCAGGAAAAATTTTCTTTAAGAAAAATCTTGGTATAATCAAGGGCAAAAATATTTTCTATCTTCATTAAAACTTCATTTATCTCATCCCATAATCCTATACACTTCCCCAGGAGAAGAAAAGCATCTTTGTAGTTCCCCTGCTGAATAAAAAAACTAACTCCTTCAATTTCTTTTGCTATCTGGGGAAGATAGCTTTTTATTTCCTCAAGGGAACCCATAGCCCACTGCCACAGATTGGCAGTGAAAAGTTCCAGAGTCTCAAATTCACCTGCCCTCCTGTTAAAAAGAGACCTTTTATCACTCTCTGAAAGAGGCTTTCCTTCAAGTCTCACCTCCACTATCACCCTTTTGTTTTCGCTTATCCATTTTTCAAGCTGAAGTAAAAGCTCTCCCAGTGTCTCATTTTCCTCAGCCATCACAAGGTCCTCATACCCATCAATTATGACCTTCATCTTTTATTACCTCCACAGCTTTAATCCAGGCTTCTTTTAATGGTTTTAAAAGAGAAAGAACTTCCTCTATAATCTGACAATCTTTTCTCATATTAGCCTCTATCAGCCTTCTATAGATATACTCGTAAAGGGTGTACAACCTTAAAGATATCTCTCCTGCATCCATGTTTAAAGAATAAATAAGCTCTGCCACAATTTTCTGTGTTTTTAAAAGAAGTTTTGTTCCTTCACCTGTTTCTCCTGTTTTTATCTTTAAAATTGCAAGGTCAAGACACTTTATTGCCTCCTCGTAAAGCAGGATAACCAGTTTTTGAGGACTGCTTGTCATAACCTCAGTTTCCCGATATTTTCTTAAAGCATCAGGTTGCATCATTTTAAATTTCTCCTTTGCCTATTTTATCGCTGATTTGTGGATAAAGCATTAAGAATGGATATCTGTTGAAAAAGCCAGTTACTCTGGGATTGCATCATACTGAGATACTGTTCCATCTGGGTAAACTGTCTCCACAGAGATTCTCTCCTAATTTCAAGAATATCCTCCTGTGCTTCAATTTTTTCCTGAAAACTTTCGTTTTGAGAAAGAAGGCTATCTTCTATTGTGGCAATAAGACCTGTTGTAGCATCAGTGATAGAATTAAGATAGTTCCTCAACCTCCCCCCTATACCTGTCGCCTGGTATGCTTCAAATTCAATAATCCTTGACCACTCACCATCGTTGCTGTCATTAATCTTAAGTCTTATTGCCTGTGTGGAAATTGAGGGAAGGTAATGGGTAATTTTACCACTTGTATTACCTGTAACAGCCACATAAGTTTCCCAGTCATCTGTATTATCCGGATCACCTCCTGGGAGAAGATACTGGAGCTCGTAATCTTTTATACCATAGGATGAAGCAGGATAAGTAGCAGAGTCAAGGGTGTATATGACAACTTTGTTAATTGTTCTCAAACTATCAAAGGTGAGAGTGAGATAATCCGGAAAAGTGAACCGGGTTCCGTCATTCCATCCTCCTCCAGAGTTTCCCCAGTTATCAGAGGATGTATCCCCATTATTAACACTTTCAACTGGAAAGTTACCACTTGGATGGGTTGAGGATGCACTTGCAACTGTCCCAAAGGAGGAAAGTGCAACATTTTGAGAAAGAGAAAAGAGGTCTCTTACCCCCTCAAGATTGTTATTTAAAGCATCAGTTAGCTCAGATTCATTGACAATAAGGTGACCTGTTATATCTGCTGTAATCCCGATCTCAAATATAGAATTGATAGAAGTTGCCCCCTCTACAGGATCGGTAAAAGCTTTGAGAAGTCCATTGCGGATATAAGTTAAATTTATATTCCCAAAAAGCGGTCCTCCCTCCTCTTTTGTATCCTCATCATAGCTTTGCTGGGTATTTATGGCATCTATCAGGTCATTGTAAGAATCTACAAGATTCATAATTGATTGCTTAATCCCCTCTATATCTGCACTAACATTCACATATACACTTTCACTTGATGTGCCGAGCAAATTAAGAGTTACCCCTGGAATTGCCTGATCTATACTGTTGGAGTTATCTGTAATTAGAAGTGAACCTGCCCCCTCTCCAAAAGTTAATACCGCATTTTGAGCCTCTACTGCAGTTGTAAATTCAAGGGGGTCTCCAGAGGAAAATTCAGGGTCAATTATTACCCTCCCTTTTTCTCCTCCTACCTTGCTTGTTATAACAAGCCTGTAAGGATTAACTTCTGTTCCATCGTTGATTATAGCAGCATAAACTTTCGCATCAGAGTTATTTATGGCATCTCTTATTCCCTCAAGGGTTGTATCCTCTGAGCCAAGCTCCACCCTCACCTCAAAACTTCCGTCAATTGTGGTACCTGTGGTGGAACCTAAAATATTAAGGTCTCTTGCCGTGGTTCCCCCCACATCCTCTACCTTTAATGGGCTTTGCGTCCCTCCTGTAGTGTCGGTAATAAGTATGCCGTTTCCCTGGGAATTAATACTTGCTGTAACACCCACTCCCGATGAATTTATAGCATCTATCACATCTCCTATTGTCTCAGCACTTGAGAGGTCAACTTCCGCACTCTGTCCTGAACGATCAGTAATTCTTATTTTTCCAGGATCTACTCCTTCTCCACCATTGAGAGTTTCAAGTCTTGTGCAATGAGCAATGTATTGGGGGTTAAGATCATCACTTTCAAGGGTATCTGAGGCAACACTTTTCAATATTCCCAAATCCAAAGCAGCAGAACTTCCGTTGAGGGAAACTACACTCAAGTCTCCTGTGCCTCCTGATGTATCGGTTAAAAGTATTCCGTTTCCCTCTCTATCATAGGAGGCAAAAACGGCTGTATTTCCTGTGGCGTTATTTATAAGATTTATGACCTCCTGTAGAGTTTGCGCTCCGCTTATATCAACATTAAAACTTACCCCATCTCTTTGAGTTATCTGAAAATCATCACCTGCAACAGAACCTACTCCACTTCCTCCATTTAAAGTTTTAAGAAGAACTGTGTTAAGGTAAGATATGATTCTATCACCCACCTTATCTCCTGCAACACCACCTTGTCCTGTATAGATACCAAGGTCCTGAGCTGTTGTTCCGCCACCAACTTCCTCTATCACAAGATTCTGAGTCGGGGTGGCATTCAAGTCATGTATGGTGATACCCCCACCATCAGGGTTAATTTGAACCTCAACGTTTGTATTGGGACCTGCTTCAATTAAGTTCTTTACATCCTGCAAAGTTGTGGCAGATGAAAGGTCTATAATGTCCACATTTCCTGCTCTATCTGTTATCTGAATGGAACCTTTATCCACACCTGTCCCATCGTTTAAAAGATCAAGTCTTGTATCCCATGTAACATAATTTATATCCTCACCATGAATCACGCTACTTGCAACACCGCCTTGTCCTGTATAGATACCAAGGTCCTGAGCTGTTGTTCCGCCATTCACCTCGTCCACTATAAAATTTCCTGTGCCCCCTGATGTGTCAGTAAGTTTTATGGCATCGCCTACATTGTAACCTGCATCATAGTCAATTTCTGCAGTTACACTTATACCGGAATTTTGATTTATAGCATCAATAACATCCTGGACTGTTAAAGCACTGCTAAGGTCAATAATTGCAGAATTCCCGGCGCGGTCGGTTATTTTTATACAGCCCCTTTGAACCCCTTTCTGACCGTTTAAGAATTCAAGGGGCGTTTTTTTGTCCACCCATCCTCCACCAACCTCTATTTTTATCACATCACCTGCAGATACCACAGTGCTCGTGCTACTCTCAAATCCCCTTGAAACAAGCTGATGAGCCTGGGCTAACCTGTGAATCTTTAAAGGATAAACTCCTATCTGGGCAGCTCCTGTCACATTAACACTTAAAATATTCTCATTGCTTGAGGTTGCACTTTTTGCCTGGAAGGTGGAGGATTGAGATAAAACTGTTGCGTAGTTTTGAATGGTGAGAAGTCTTGCATTAATAGAGCTCCAGGCAGTAATTTCTGCATTATTCTCATCTATTCTTTGCTGAAGAGAATCAATGTAGGCTCTTTCTCTTGATAAAAGTGCCTCTATAACCTGGTCCCAGCTTATAGTGGAAACAAGTCCTGTCACATACTGAAGAGGCTCTGCCATAGCTTACCTTTCAGTGGTAATTGTTTTATTAAAAAAGCCAGCTGGTTATTTGCCAGCTGGCTTTTTATTTTTACCTAAGGAGCGTTAGAACCGTTTGAGGTAAAGTGTTTGCCTGAGCAAGCATCGCTGTTGCAGCTTGTGTGAGAATCTGGTTTTTGGTAAATTCCATCATCTCTCTTGCCATGTCAACATCCCTTATTCGAGACTCAGATGCCTGCAGGTTCTCTCTTGTGATACCTAAGTTGCGGTAGTTACTTTCAAGAATGTTTGACTGAATAGCTCCAAGCTTTGCTCTTTCATCAGAGACATCGGCAATTGCCTGGTCTATTATCTTAATAGCTGTCTGGGGGTCAGTAGCAAGGTCGTATCTGTTGCCTGATTTAAGATTTTCAAGACCACCTGATGCAATGCTTGCACCAAGATTTGAAGGTCTCACATCACCAAGAGAAACTCTGTAAACCTGACCTTCCTCTGCCCCAATCTGGAAGGTAAGTGCTTCATTGTAAAGTCTCACAGCAGCAGTTAAAGTTCCAGTTGAGTTCTGTCCTGATGCAATGGTTATTCTCAGATTTGCAAGCGCAGAATCCTCAACTCCCACAAGAGTAAGCCCATCTCCTGTGGCAGAAACTGTATAAGTGTAAGCTGAGCCTCCACTTAAGTCAATCCTCTCATAGGTAAAGCTTCCCACAACGTCTGTTCCTCTTGCATGCTGGGTTATATCTCCACTTACTATCAGGTTTTTCTCATCATAAAGGTCTATAAGATAATCACTTCCGTAATTCTGATGGCGAAGGACAATATAACCTGAAGTCGCTCCACTCGCAGCCGGAACCCACACTGCACTTATAGCAACATCATTAGCAATAAGCTCACTATTGATCTTCCTGATCACCGCACTAACAGTCATCCCACCACTTACGGTAATATCTACTCCGTTTATATTTAAGGTGCTTGTAGCTCCTGCTGATGCTAATACTCCTGCTGATGCTAAGCTAACACCCTGACTGGCATAGGATACCTCACCACTTCCAAGCTGGGCTCTCGTTGCAGCTCCACTTATATTCACCGTGACATAAACAATCCCTTCAGCTGATGCATCACCCACATCAACATCTGTAACATAGTTTGCATTTTTTATCTCAGCTTGCTTTCCCGCTGTTCCATCAAGAAGATTCTTACCAGCAAAAGCAGTGGTTGTTGCAATTCTTTCAATTGACTCAATAGCAGAGTCAAGCTGCTCCTGGTCAGCAGCAATAGCCTCAGGTGTGGTAGCAGCAGTGTTTGCAGCATGCAGTGCAAGGCTTCTCATTGAATCAAGCAGGCTGTGTATCTCAGTTAAAGCTCCTTCTGCTGTCTGAATCATGGAAATTCCATCCTGTGTGTTTTTCAATGCCTGGTCCATTCCTACAATCTGAGCCCTAAGGTTCTCAGAAATAACAAGACCTGCCGGGTCATCACCGGCACGATTTATCCTGTAACCACTTGAAATCCTCTCCACACTTTTGCCCAACTGGTCATTTACAAGGTTAAGTTGTCTCCAGGCATTTAAAGCCGTAATATTGTGTGCAATCCTCATATTCTCTACCTCCCTCCTTTCTTGCCGTCCTTTCAGGGACGGTTATTTTTCTTCTTTGCAGATTTTTTCTGCAAAGAGCTATAATCTTTTTTCTTTCCTCTCACCTCCTTTTTTGTATATATTATCGGCAGGTGAGAGAAAGACTTTAACCTGGTATGAGGGAGGTAGAATTATTTCCAGAAGTCAATTAAGGTGTACTGCATTATACCTCTTCCTGCATAAAGTGCTGCCTGGTAAGCAGCACCTGCATGCTGAAGCTCTATTATGATTTTAATAACATCTGCATCTTCTACAGTTGAAAGGAGCTTATTAAAACCTATCATCTTGTCGTTTAACCTGGATTTAAAAATCTCCACTCTCTTTCCTCTCCCACCAAATTCTCCTTCCCAGCGATGAATTTGCTCAAGACATCGGTCTATTCTCCCTATTTGAGAGGATATTGCCTGGGTATCACCTTCGTTTAAAGCCTGTTCAAGATCAGAAAGGACAGAAAATATATCCTCTTCCCCCTGAAACACCTCATCTCCCGGAACATTTATGGTAACAGTTTGCCTGTCCTCAATTTGAACTTTAATCTCTCCACTATCTCCATAATACACTCCGTTATCATCAAAGGGTTTTGTGAGAGTTTTTGTTCCGGAAAAAATGTATCTTCCGCCAAAGGAAGTATTGGCAAGGTTTAGAAGCTGAGCTCTTAGATTTCTCACTTCCTGGGCAGAAGCTCTCCGGGACTCAGGAGTAGAGGTTGCATTTGACTCTCTTAAAGCGACTGTTCTTGCCGAATTTAGAACATCCGAGACCTGACTTAAGGTCTGAGCTGTAACATCTATCCAGGAGGTGGCAGTTTCTGCATTTCTTAAATACTGGTCAATTTCCTGCAGTTCTTTTCTGAAATTAAATATTGACGAAATACGCAAAGGATCATCTGAGGGTTTATTAACCCTTTTACCCGTGGAAAGTATTTTTTGAAGCTCACCTAAACGAGCCTTACTCTCGTTTATACTGTCTACAATTCTTTGAGAGAGCATGGCATCGGTTATGCGCATCTTTTCCTCCTTTAAAAGAGGACCTATTTCCTTAAATGTCTTACAGAGAACCTATCATTGCTTTCCCAAGTACATCAAGAAGCTCATTTACAACCTGCAAAAAATAAACTGCAGCTCTGTATGCCTGCTGGAAGAGAATCATGTTGGTTGCCTCCTCATCAAGAGAGACCCCACATATACTCTGTCTTCGATTTTCAAGCTGGGTTAAAAGAACCTCTTGATTTTCCTTTGAACCGGAGGTTTGCTTTGTCTGAACCCCAAGATTTGCTATCATCTTACCGTAATAATCAGAAAAGGTTGAGGTTCCTCCCTCAAAAAGAAGAGCATCCTTGAGCGCAAGTATCAAAAGGGCGTTGTTATTATCTCCGGGAGCACCGCTGCTGGAGGCTGCAATCTTGCTCAAATCCTCCTTTATGGCATCATCAATATCAATGTCCTCTGCCCCCTTTCCCTTAAAAAAGTTTGCCAGGATTCCAAATTCTTCAAGCATAATTCCATCAGGGTCACCCGTAATTTTAACCGGCTGAGGATTTAAAGAGTAAGGCATAAGGACAAGTCTATCTCCCTCCCTTTTTGCTTCAACTCCAGTTGCAGGTGCCTGAGCATTTATCTTAGCTATAACAGCATCAAGGTCATCTCCTGCAGCCACATTAATTACGACTCCATTAATTTCAAAACTCCCATCACTTGCCAAAGTTCCTGTAAAATCCTTCCATCCCACAACTTCTTCTGTTCCATTAAGTCCCATCCCCTCCCTGTGAAGGGAATTGACCTGCTCTATTAAAGTGGAGGCAAGAGCATCAAGTTGTTCAAGAAAGGCGGGAATAACCTCATCTCTTACCTCAAGAAGACCTTTTAATTTTCCGTTGGTGATAACAACTTTTTCTCCGCTATCTTTCCACTTTATCTCAAGAAACCCATTTTCCCCGGCTTCTGCTAAAAAAGGAGAGACTGTTGCCTTGCTTACAAGAAGCTGTCCGTATACACTTATTCTCAAGGTGTTATCTTCCATCTCCTGATATTTGAAGTTAATAAGCTGGGAAAGTTCATCTAAGAGAAGGTCCCTTTTATCCCTTAAATCATTAGCCTGGGCTTTTCCTCCAAGTTCTATTTTCTCTATTTCCTCATTTAGATGGGCTATCTGACCTATTATACTGTTTACCTGATCAACCTCTGTTTTTATCTCCTCATCAATTTTAACCTGAAGGTTCTTTAGATTTTGATAAAGACTCCTGAAAGCCTCGCACAGAGCCTCACCCTGTTCCTTAACATTTGCTCTTGCTGCTCCACTCTCTGGATTATTGGCAAGGTCTGCCCAGCTATCCCAGAAATCGTTCAGTATTTTTCCTATACTGTTATCTGATGGTTCGTTAAATAAGATTTCAAGTTCCTCAAGAATTTCAAGCTTTGCCTTCCACCTTGCCAGAGTGGGATTCTCCTCCCGGATGTAAAAATCAATAACCTCATCTCGCAATCTTTCAACTCTTTCAACCTTAACACCTGTCCCCATGGAACCCTGAGGTAAAGTTGTTGCAAGTATTGCTCTTTGACGGGAAAAGCCAGGTGTGTTTACATTGGCAATATTATGTCCTATCACATGAAGAGCCTGGCGCTGAGTTCTAACAGCCCTTATCCCAATCTCAAGGGACCTTAGTGCTTCCATTAAATCCCCTCTTTTACTTAAAGTTAGCTTATTTTATTTAAAAGTTTTCTTGTTTGTTCTTCTATATAAGCTTTTCCTTTTAAATTATAAGTTGAGGTGGATTTCATTCCGGCTAATCTGTGAAAATATTCATCAATCAACTTTATGGAATATTCAAGCAGAGTGATATTTCTTCGATTGGTTCTGTTAATTTCCTCGATTTTTGAGATTATCTTTTGACGAAGCTCTTCCAGGTGAGATGAGGGGAGATTTTTCTCTCTTATTTTCTCAACAATTTCTGAGAGACTTGCCTTCTGAGAAAGAGAGAGCTTTTTCGTGAGAGAATTAACCAGGTTAACCCTTAACCTCTCCCATATTCTCATCTGAATAAATATCTTCTCTTCTTCACCAACTATTTCCTCAAGTTTTTTCAGATCTCCTTCAACTATTGCTTTCTCCTCCCTTTTGCAGAGCTTGCTTAAACTCTCATAAAGGGAAAGTTGCTTTCTTAAAACTCTTACAAGTTTTTTTATTTCCTCCATTTTCTCCTCCTGAACTTTTCTCAATCTTGTTTTTAAGTTCATTAAAAAGAACTCTTGCAAGACCTATGCTTTGAGTCTCGGCTATTTTCTGTGCAATAGCATTATAAAACTCCTCCTCATAAATTCTGTTACTCCATTCTTTCTCAATCAATCCTGATTGAGGTATTGTTTTCTTCATTTGTCTGAAAAGATAACTTAAAAAAATCGCTTCAAACTGAGAGCATACCCTTTTCAGATTTTCAAGATTCTCACCTTCTGAAACAAAAGCTTTTCCAACAAACAAATTCCCTGTACTATATACAGCACCAGAAATTTTCCTTTCAGACAATAGAAAATCAAGATAAAACATCCCGCACTCCTTGTATCACATAATTATAAGTTCTGCCTGCAGGGCTCCTGCTTCCTTCAAGGCCTGAAATATAGCTATCATATCTCTTGGGGTAATTCCCAGAGCATTTAAAGAACTGACAAGCTCCTGAACTGTCGCACCTTTTACAATGGCTACTCTTCCTTTTTCTTCCTCAGCTTTCACTTCAACCTCTTTCTCAACCTTTGTCTCGCCTGGAGAAAAAGGAGGAGGCTGGGAGATAACAGGAGTAGTTTTAACTGTCACAATAAGACCTCCATGAGCAACAGCTACAGGAGAAATCCGAACATCGCTTCCCATAACTATTGTTCCTGTTCTCTCATTTATCACTACCTTTGCCACCACCTCTGGAATAATCGTAAGGTCCTGAATAGTAGAGATAAACTCAACGAGTCTTTCTCCCTGCCATTCCTGAGGAATTTTAACCTTGACAAGACTTGCATCGTAGGCAACTGCTATTTTGTTTGAAAATTTTTTGTTTATAGCCTCGCATATGCGACCTGCAGTGGTAAAATCAGGCTGAGAAAGTACAAACCCAACTTCCTCTGAGGGAAGTTCTGTTGCAGGAGAATATTCCACAATTCCTCCACCTGGCACTTTACCCACCGTGGGATGATTTTTCCGGGCACTTGCCCCCCCTGCCTCTATATTAAACCCTCCTATTGAAACAGGACCCTGAGCCACAGCGTAAACTTTTCCATCCATCCCCTGAAGAGGTGTTAGAAGTAAAGTTCCTCCTTCAAGGCTTGTGGCATTACCCAGGGAAGATACCATCACATCTATTTTACTTCCAGGTTTTTCCAAAGCAGAGATTTTTGATGTGACAACGACAGCTGCACAGTTCTTCACGGTGAGTTTCTCAGGGTCTATGGCAATTCCCATATTCTGGAGCATGTTACTTATTGACTGCACTGTAAAAATAGCACCCCTCTTATCACCTGTCCCGTTGAGACCTACAACAAGCCCATAACCAAAAAGAGGAGTTTCCTTCAGACCCTGAAGTTTTGTTATATCTTTTATCCTCACCTGAATCTCATCTGCAAAAGAAATGCAAGAGATAAAAAGTAAACTCGCAAAAGTTAAAGTAAAAATAATTTTTCTCATTTTTAAGCTCCCTCTTAAAATATCCTCAGCAGGTTAAATATTCTTGTAAGAAAACCGGGTCTTCTTGCCTCACTTATAGGACCTTTTCCCTCGTATCTTATCTTAATCTGAGCTATATCAGTGGAAGATATTGTATTATCTGGTCCTATATCCTGAGGGCGAACAACTCCTTCAAGGTATATAACCTCCTCTTCCTGATTTATCCTTACTCTTTTCTCCCCTTTTACTTTGAGATTACCATTAGACAAAACCTCCACCACCTCAACGGTAAGCTTTGCTACAAGACTTGCCCTGCGCTGAGTAAGGCCTGAGCCTCCATATCCTGAAGAACAATCCCATCCCCAGGAAGGAAGACTCTCCCCTGAAAAACTTACCTCTCCATCGCTTTTTGAACTTTTATCAAAACTTGTCTTGGCAGTTTGAGAGGCTGTTGAAAACTCAGAAATAATAACAGTCAATGTGTCTCCCACTTTACTTGCACGGGGGGTTGTAAAAAGAGAAGAAACACCATACGATGCCCCAGCTAAACTACAGCATAAAAAGAGCACAAATACAAAAAGCAAGGATTTTCTTTTTAAAAAGAGAACAAAAGTTTTTCTTTTCATCTCAAACTCCTTCTCTTTAATCAAGGGGATTTACTTTAACAGTAAAGGGAGCTGTTATCCTCCCCTTTAACCTCTTAAAAGAGGAAATATTGATAACCTCTATCACCTCTCCTTTTTTTCCTGATTGAAGAGCCCTTCCCCGGGTTATAACTCTTAAATTAGGCTCTTCCACAACAAGACTTACAATATCTCCTTCTCTTACAAAAAAATCTCCCCTCTTGTAATTTTCTCCTTCCTCTGAAGAATCTCCTTTTTCATCGGAAAAAGGAGATCCCTTTCTGAAAACAACAACCTCCCTCTCTCCACAAACCTCAACCTCATCAGGAGAAAACCCATTTTGATAAAGACGCACAAGAACAAGTTCCTCATTTAAAGAGCGTTTTTTTCCGGGAAGAGGCGAAGAACCAACTTTTAAACCGGAAAGCTTCTTAATCAAACTCTGGTCTGCTTCTATTTTCTCTGCTATATCTTTAAGATAAATGAACCTGTCTGTAACTTGAGCCTGCTTTTTTAGAACCACAACCACCTTTACTTTTTCCTCACCCAGGGTCAGGTGAGAGAAAAATAAAAGATAAGAAAGGATAAAGACAGAAACTGCAAGTATAAATTTACCCTTCATTCTCACCCCTCTTTATCTTCGCAGATTGTTTGCTATTCTTAACATCTCATCAGTTGTCTGTATAGCTTTGGAATTAATTTCATAAGCTCTCTGTGCTATAATCATGTTGGCCATCTCCTCAACCACCTGAACATTTGACATCTCAAGAAAACCCTGAGATACAATGCCAAATCCCTCAAGTCCAGGGGTTCCTGTAATTGCCTCACCTGATGCATCGGTTGCCTTGTAAAGGTTATAACCTATACTCTCAAGCCCTGCAGGATTTATGAACTTGGCAAGAGTTATATGTCCCACCTCCTGAGGAGTAGTGCTTCCGGGCAGTAGCACAGAGACAGTTCCATCATGAGAGATGGAAATATTGGTTGCCTCAGGAGGGATAATTATCTCCGGTTCAAGGGGAAGACCATTGGCAGTTACCACTCTTCCGTCCTTATCTAATTTAAAAGCACCATCTCTTGTATAAGCCACACTTCCATCTGGCTGAAGCACCTGGAAAAATCCATCACCTTCAATAACAAGGTCAAGGGGATTCTGTGTCTCTGTAACCTCTCCCTGGGTAAATATCTTACCAATAGCTACCGGCTGAACCCCGTGACCTATCTGTATACCAACAGGAAGCTGTCCACCACCTGGAGCCTTACCCCCTGCTATACTTATTGTCTGATATAAAAGGTCCTGAAAATCAACTCTGCTCTTTTTAAATCCTATTGTATTTACGTTAGCAAGGTTATTTGCTATTGTATCTATAAAAAGTTGCTGAGCTTTCATACCTGCCGCTGCTGTCCATAAGGCTCTTAACATTTTCTCTCCTCCTTAAGGTTAAATTTTTATCTTACCAGCTCATTACAAACTTTTTCTAAGGTTGCATCCTGAAGTCTTACCGCTCTTTGAGCAGCCTCATAAAGTCGAAGGTTTGCTATAAGATTCACCATATCTTCAATTATATCCACATTGGAAAGTTCTAAATATCCCTGCCCAATTGAGTATTCACCTTCTCCCCTCTCTGATGAAAGACCTGTTAAAGGTTTGAAGAGATTATCTCCCTGTTTGTAAAGTAAAGCAGGGTTTTGAAAAACCTCCACCCTTATCTTATCGACAAATCTTCCATCAACTATCACCTCTCCTTCTCTATTAATTTCCAGCCTGGAGAAGTTTAAGGAAGGAAAAGTTACAGGTCCCCGAGAACCAAGAAGATAATAACCCTCCGGGGTTATTATTCTCCCCTTATTATCCAGGGAAAAACTTCCAGCCCGGGTATAGGCTATGCCCTGAGGGGTAAGAAGGACAAAAAAGCCTTTACCTTTAATGGCAAGGTCTAAAACTCTTCCAGTTGAGATTATCTTTCCCTGGGTAAAATCAATAAATGTTCCCTCTACCTCTGATTGACTTTCCCTTCCCTGAAGTTCTCTCTGTAAAATGTTGGAAAAGCTCCTGTAGAGGGGAACATCTCTTTTAAACCCTACTGTGGATACATTGGCGATGTTGTTGGTAATCACCTCCTGCGCCTTTAACATGGAAAGCATACCTGAGACGGAACTGAATAATCCTCTTATCATGAAATTTTTCCTTAGAGGTTTTTATGCTACTATCTTGCAAAAATCTTGCCAACAAATAAAAATTTTAAAAAACAAGCAAGATCATCTACATAGAAAGGGAAAGAAGAAGGTGAGCTTTCTCAGAAACAGGGAAAAATATGCAGGGGGGAGGAAAAAATTACTTAAAAAAACTCCTCTATTATTTTTTCCAAAGTCTCCTCAAGCACCTCTTTTGACTCGTACGCACCATCAGAAATTTTTTCCATCACCTCTTTTACCTTCTCCTCCCTCACATCAGGTAACTTCTTTACGACTTCCACATAATCCAAAATCTTCCTTGCCACCTCAGAAAGATCTATCTTATCCTCTTTCTTACTGGAAGATAATTTTGAAAGCTCTCTTTTAATTTCCTTTCTCGTTATCTCCTCAATGTTCTTATTATTTAAAGAGTGAAAGACACCATTTATTTTCTTTGGTTCCATTTTATCTCTCCCATCAATTTATTTTTTAATTACCTTTTCAATCTTATCCTTCAGGTCATCTCGTGTAAAGGGCTTGGTTATGTAGCTTGTAGCCCCTGCCTGAAGTGCAGCCATCACTTCTTCCTGAGTATTAACGGTTGTGAGCATTATAACTGGAATTTGTTTATCTTTTTCTCTCAAAGTATGAAGAAACTGCAAACCATTCATCTCAGGCATGTTCCAGTCACAAATAATAAGGTCTATTTTCTCTTCATCAAGTTTTTTTAACCCCTCCATACCATTTGTTGCTTCTATTATCCTGTTATATCCAAGCTGCGTCAGGTGATGCTTTGCTATCTTACGCATGGTTGCCGAATCATCCACAATCATTATAGTAATATCATTGCTCATTAGATACTCCTCCTTTTTTACTTAAGACCTCCTCTATACTTTTTCTGAGCTCCTCAAGTTGAAAGGGCTTGGTAAGATACTTTTTCACCCCCAGTTCTTTAACCTTTTCCATTCCTTCACTCTCACTCAGGCTACTTACAACAATCACAGGGATATCTTTACCCGTCTCTTTTAAGGTTTGAAGAAACTCCACTCCATCCATTTGAGGCAGGTTCAACTCAGTAATAATAAGGTCAGGGTTTTTAAACTCCACTGCTTCAAGAGCCTCAATCCCGTCAGAGGAGGTTACAACATCCCAGTATTTACCTGTCAAAACTCCCTGATAAAATTTCTGGACCCTCGGTTCGCTATCCACACATAGTATAAGCTTTCTTTTTCTTGAGACACGATAATCGCCAAAGAGAATATCTCTTACAAGTCTTCTAAACTCTTTTCTGTTCACAGGTTTCTCAAAAAAGCCTGCAACTCCTAAAATTTCAGCCTCTCTTCTTATTTCCTCCTTAGGATAAGCGGTAACCATTATTACCGGAAGTTCCTTTAACTGAACCACAGATTGCATATCCTGAATTAACTTTCTTATATTCCTTAAGACTTCAAGACCTGTCATATCAGGAAGTTCAACATCAAGGATCAAAAGGTCAACATCCTTTTTCATAATAGTATCAAGTGCATCTTTTCCTTTTTCCACAAATATTAAATCATACTCAGGGGAATTTAAAGTTTGTTTTACAAATAGCTGAAATAGTTTAACATCATCGGCAACCAGGATAGTTCTTTTATCTTCTCTGCTCATTTAAAATAA
>JAGHCI010000088.1:0-5719 GCA_021160545.1 Candidatus Aerophobota bacterium
ATAGAAGAGATAAAGTGTACAAAAAATTACAACTTAAATTTAATTTAACAAGGTTTTTTTAATTTTTTATCGGCAGGAAAAAATTATTCTTTATCTTTCGTTGTTTTTTCTTTTGTTTTCATTACTTCTTCGAGAGCTTTGTCTGCCCATTCAGTATCAGGGTATTTATCCAGTATTTTTGCCAGTAATTTTGCTTTTTTCCTCTCATCCTCCTGTTGTATTGCCCGATGAAAAAGTTCTTCTGCTTTATCTTTTTTTCCAGCTTCTCTTCTTTCTTCGGTCCTGGAAAACGTGCCAGTTAAAAAACCTGCTGCAAAACCTACTATCACTCCCAGTATTATCCCAGCAAGGAAATTAACAGAAAGTTGCATTTTGAAAGGAAAAATATTTTCACCTCTTGTTTATATTTTTTTTAAGCAGTTCCCATTTTAAAAAATAACCTTTATTTGTCAATTTTTAAATCCTGTTTGACAAATTGTTGATATTGTGATAAAAGAGGTAGTGCTGTTAATTATTTCAGAAAAGGAGGGAAGATGAGGGGAGAAGTTAAAAAAAGTTTTTGCTTTTTTTTGATCTTTCTGATGCTTTTTTTGTTTGCAGGAAACAGTGTATTTTTTTGCCAAATTTCTTTCTCAAATTCAGAAAACAATCCTGCCTTTAATGAGGAAAATAATTCCTTTCAAGAGATTCTTCCAGGTCCCGGTCTTCTTGAAAAGGCGGCAAATTTTTTGTACACCCTTTATGACTATGTAAGAAAGGCAATAATATTTTCACTTGAAAAGACAATATTTAAAGATAATCCTGGACTTGCCGATTTTTATGGAGATGCCGCAAGTTTTCTGGCAAGTCTTACCGCAGTTTATCTTCTTCTTTTGCTTGTAGCATCTGCTAAAAAAATTATAGGCGTTCTTCTTTTGCTGGGATGGGTTCTTTTTGCTTTAACTATTGTTATAAGAGGTTAGCTTGAGACCAGTGGTGCGCAATCTCTAAATTATTTGACAAATAATCAGAAAGTTGTATTAATAAAAACAGACTTATATTAGCTGTTTTAAAAATGTAGGATGAAAGGTAAGGTAGTCAGGTTAATTATAATTTTGGTTACTTTTTAAAGTTATTTAATAAAAGTTATTTAAAAAGAGGGTAAAATGAATCGATGGAGAGTTTTATCCGCCTTGAAAGAGAAAGGAAAGATGTCTAAAAAGGATATAGCTAGGATTTGTGACCTATCTATACCGACAGTGGATAAAATTTTGAAATTTTACTTAAAAAAGAAAGTAGTTTTAGAAAGTGGTCTTGACAGATCCTCAGGGGGTCGAAGACCAATGTTGTATGAGTTTAACTATAGGGTAAGGTATGTAGTAGGTGTAGATTTTGAGATACCTGAATTGACTTTAGTTATTACTGACCTGAGAGGAAAAGTTGTGAACAAACATTTCTCTTATCTTCCAGCAAGTGAAGATGCTCGTGTCGTTATGGAGTGTATGGCAGAAAAAATAGGTGAACTTATTGCCAGAACGCAAATCACCCTTGATGATGTTATAGGTATAGGGTTTGGTGCTCCCGCCTTTATTAATCAGGATAAGATTACCATTTCTGGAAAAAATCTTCCTCTGTGGAAAAATGTTCCTGTTAAAAAGATTTTGCAGGACAAATTAAATGTTCCTTTTGTTATTGTTGATAATGATGTTAATCTTATGGCCTTATCTGAAAGTCACCACATGGACTACAAGGATAAAGTTCTTGTATATCTTGCTTTAAGAGAAGGGACAAGAGGTGATATCAGGATGGGGGGTGGGGTGCTGGTGAATGGTGAGGTTTTTCGGGGAGCTCATGGAAATGCGGCCACCTTACGCCACGCTTATATTGATTTTTCGTCTGGCAAGAGGGGAGAGGAGATAGTTGAGGAGCTAATGAAAATTCAAAATCCTTCTCGTATGGTGTCAAAGTTTAAAGATCATTTACTTGTTCCTATGTTAAATGCAGTAGTTCTTTTTGACCCTGATCGTGTAGTAATAAATGCCAGTATTTTAGGAGAGTATGAATCTTTGTTTGTTGAAGAATGTGAGAAAAGCTTAAAACACCGTCTTCAAAAATTATTTGATTGGAACTTCAGCGTGGAGATGGCAAGGGACAGGGATATGCCCTGTGCAAAGGGAGCAGCTCTTTGTATTTTACAGGAGATTTTTAGCAACCCAGAGGTCTTGTTAGAAAAACTATTATAAAAAGTTAATAAAATAAAAGGGTCTGAAGGAGGTGAATAGAGGCTTTAGGTAGGAAGATATTTATTCAGGAGGAAAAAATGCTTAGGAAGTGTATTGTTTTTTTTATTCTGGGCCTTTTGATGTCCGGAGTAGGTGGAGTCAGTTTTGCTAAAAACACTGTAAGTGTGCTTGGTGTATGGGGAGGTGCTGAAAGAGATGCTTTTGTAAAAACATTGGAACCTTTTGAGGCAGCAGCAGGAGTGAGGGTTGACTTTACTGGAACACGGGATCTCCCGGCAGTGCTTACCACACGAGTTGCGGCTGGCAATCCCCCTGATATCTCGGTTCTGCCCAATCCAGGGCAAATGCAAGAATTTGCCAAAATAGGAGTACTTGTTGATCTTGGTAAATTTATGGATGTGAGCAAACTTAAAAATGAGTATGCTGAAACGTGGATTAATCTTGGTAGCTACAGAGGGAACCTGTATGCTATTTTCTTCTCAGCAGATTTGAAAAGTTTGGTTTGGTATAACCCTGAAGCATTTGCTGATGCAGGGTATGAGATACCAGAAACGTGGAGTGAATTGATTGCTCTTTCTGATAAGATTGCCGCTGCTGGAGTAGCTCCCTGGTCTATTGGTCTTGAATCAGGTGCTGCCAGCGGATGGCCTGGAACTGACTGGATTGAAGATATTATGCTCAGGATTGCACCACCGGAGGTTTACGATAAGTGGGTCAATCATGAGATACCCTGGACACATCCGACAGTTAAGCGTGCCTGGCAACTCTTTGGCCAGATTGCAAGGAGCGAAAAATACGTATATGGAGGACCATCAACAGAGCTTACTCTTAACTTTGGTGAGGCTCCCAATGCCCTGTTTACCATGCCTCCCAGAGCTTACATGCATAAACAGGCTACATTTATCAAAAGCTTTATCTTGAAGTATAATCCTGACCTTGTTCCTGTTAAAGATTTTGACTTTTTCCCCTTTCCGTCTATTGATCCAGAATATGGAACTCCTGCTTTAGGAGCTGCTGACATGTTTGCTATGTTCAATGATACTCCTGAGGCAAGGGCACTTATGCGTTATCTGGCAACTGCTGGTGCTCAGGAAATATGGGTTGCTCAGCTTGGTAAACTCTCGGCTAACAGAAGAGTAAATCCCAATGCTTATCCTGATGATCTCACAAGAAAAGCTGCCACAATACTGGCAGGTTCTGAGACATTTAGATTTGATGCGTCTGACCTTATGCCTGCTGCTGTTGGTTCCGGGTCTTTCTGGAGTGGAGTGCTTGACTATGTGGGAGGCGAAGACCTTGACTCTGTTCTTGAGAGAATTGAAGAGACAGCTGTAGAGGCTTACAAAGGATAGAAAATTTTTGTTTCCCCTGCCCCTGTGGAAGGGGTGGGGGAGGTAGCAAAATGCGCACAAAAAAGATAATTCCGTGGTTATATCTTTCCCCGGCTTTGGCTGTTTTAGGTTTTTTCTTGATATATCCTTCCTGCCACACATTTTATCTTTCTTTTTTTGACAGAACTTCCACAAAGTTTGTGGGTTTGAGTAACTATATTTACGTCTTCTCAAATAGGGTTATGATCACAGCATTTCGCAACAATGCACTTTGGGTAGCTGTCTTTACTGCTTTAACTGTATTTTTAGGGCTTGTTTTTGCGGTGCTTTTTGACAGAGTGAGATATGAGGTTGTTGTAAAATCAATTGTTTTTATGCCCATGGCTATATCTTTTGTAAGCGCCAGCGTTATATGGAAGTTTGTTTATGCTTATAAGCCTGCTGGAGTTGCTCAAATTGGCATTCTTAACGCTTTTCTTGCGAGATTTGGTATATCTCCTGTAGCCTGGTTAATTCAAAGGCCTTGGATCAACAATCTTTGCCTTGTAGTTGTTGGTGTGTGGGTCTGGACAGGATTTTGTATGGTTGTTTTTTCAGCCTCATATAAAAGTATCCCTAAGCAGCTTCTGGAAGCGGCTCGAGTTGATGGAGCCGGAGAGTGGAGAATATTCTGGAGTGTTATTTTTCCATTGCTCATACCTACTCTCAGTGTACTTGCCACTACTATGATTGTATTTGTCCTTAAGGTGTTTGATATTGTTTATGTTATGACAAATGGCAACTTTGGTACTGAAGTTATTGCCAATCGCATGTATAAAGAGATGTTTCAGTTTAGGAATTTTGGTAGGTCAAGTGCTATCGCTGTGGCTTTGCTTTTGCTTGTTACTCCTGTAATGCTGCTTAATTTACGTCGAATCAGGGAAGAGAGGTAGCAATGACAGAGAGGGTTAACAGGGTCTTATCCCGGACAGCTTTACATGCTGTTGTTATCTTTATTGCCCTTTTGTGGCTTGTTCCGACAATTGGAGTACTGGTGACATCTTTTAGACCCGCTCAGAATGTAGCACAAAGTGGTTGGTGGACAGTATTCTGGGGTATATCTGATTCTGTGCGTTTCACCTTGAATAATTACAGGATAGTCTTAAGCAAGCTGGGTATAGGAAGAGCCTTTTTAAACAGTTTTGTTATTACCATTCCCGCTACTTTGATACCTCTTGGGATAGCGTTATTTGCAGCTTATGCTCTTTCCTGGATGAGATTTTTTGCCCGGGCAACTATTTTTATGATTATGGTAGCACTTCTTGTAGTTCCTTTTCAGATGACCTTCATCCCGATTTTGCGGATTTTTAATAAAACAGGTCTTGCTGGAACTTTTCCCGGAATATGGCTTGCTCATACCGGCTATGGACTCCCCCTTGCTATATACATGCTGTATAATTATATCTCCGGACTCCCAAAGGAGCTTTTTGACTCTGCTTCTATAGATGGAGCAAATGCCTTTTATATTTTCTTGCGTATCGTTTTACCGCTTTCTATACCTATTATTGCTTCCCTTACTATCTTTCAGTTTTTGTGGGTTTGGAACGATCTTCTGGTTGCTCTTATTTATCTTGGGGGGACACCAGATGTTGCTCCTGTTACCGTTCAAATAAGCAGTTTGGTTGGCTCCTATGGTCAGGACTGGGAACTTCTTACTGCAGCGGTGTTTATCTCTATTATTCCCTCGCTTGCTGTCTTTTTTGGTCTGCAGCGTTATTTTGTAAGAGGTATTTTAGCAGGGTCTATTAAAGGATAGGTGTTATATGAGACATTTAAACCTAAGGTTGTATGAGGATATTGTTGGTCCCTGTGAGATTGAAGAGATACTTGATCTTGTCAAAAGACTTAAAGGAATCTCAGTGGTCCATGTTAATTCAACTTCTAAGGGTGGTGGGGTAGCAGAAATATTGCGAAGTATTGTATCTCTTTTTAACTTAGTGGGTATTGACTGTCGGTGGGAGGTTATTGAGGGAACAGAGAAGTTTTTTCGAACGACCAAGCTTTTTCATAATCTACTACAGGCTATCCCTTCAAGAAGAAAGGAGAGGATAACAGAGGATATGCTAAAGGAGTATATAAAAGCAAACAAAAGAAATAGAAAAAAAATTAATCTAACCTACGAAGTGA
>JAGHCI010000087.1:0-3104 GCA_021160545.1 Candidatus Aerophobota bacterium
ACATAATAAAGGATAAAATTATAAATCTTGAGTTTGAGTTTGGGGAGAGGATTGACATTCAAAAAATAGCAGAAGAATTTGGGATAAGTCAGACTCCTGTAAGGGAGGCCTTAAATAGATTAGCAAAGGATAAGCTTGTCACCATAAGTCCGAGAAAAGGATATTATGTCACAGAAATGTCACTTGAAGATGTGCAGGAAATATATGAAATAAGAAAAATATTTGAAATTTACGCACTTGAAGATGGCATGGAGAACATAAATTTCAATGAACTGGAAAAATTAAAGAAAAAAATGAAAAAAGAACTTCAGGGAAAAATTACAAACGGTAAAAGAAAAATAAAATTTGAAACAGATAAAAAGCTCCATCTTTTAATAGTAGACTCGTGTAAAAACAGGAAATTAAAGGAAATGTACTCTCAGATCCATGATTTTATTAAAATTTTTCAGCGTATAAATCCTGGCTTCAAAGAAACTCTGGAAGAGCACATGGCTTTAATAGATACAATTCTTAAAAGGGACACCGAAAAAGCAAAAAAACTTCTCCAAATTCATATAGAGAATGCAAAAGAAAGGATGGTAAAAGCTTTAAAAAATTCTAATTTAAAAAAGAAGGGTTCTGCAATTTTTTCTACTTAAGTGAGGTGAAAAAATGACAATGACTCCTCTTGAAAGATTTAAAGTTGCGGCAAAGCTCGGTGTACCTGATGAGGTTCCTGTTGTTATTTTTGCCACAGGACACTACATTGCCTGGTTTGCTGGTCTTGAGGAGGGAGAATACTGGCAGGACCCTGTAAAGAAATTTGAAGCCCAGCTAAAATTACAGGAAAGATTCCCTGATGTAATGCTTTATCCCGGTATATGGCCAGATTACAGTGTTGTTATTGAAGTATCTGCTTTTGGTTGCAAGATAAAATGGCCCCGTAATGCAAGTCCTCAGGTAAGCGAGCATGTAAAAATAGATGAGCTTATAGAGATGGGACCTCCTGATCCTTTTAAAGATGGTCTTATGCCAAAGGCACTTGAAACATACAAATACATGATGGAAAATATCCCCTCCTGCTACAGGGAAAGATATGAGTACCTTAATGGATGGGCAATATCACTTGGTCCTGTTGACATGGCGGGTATTTCTCTTGGATACGATACTTTCTTCAGCAGTATGTATCTTAACCCTGAGAAAATCCACAGAGTTATGGAGATTACAACAGAGACCGTGATAAGGTATATAAAAGCCCAGGAAAAGATAGGGGGTAAATTAAAAAGATACGAAATAGCAGATGATGGAATAGGTTTGATTTCGCCTGAGCATTTTAAGGAATTTGCCCTTCCCTATTTAAGAAAGATATTTTCAACCTTTTCCCACGGTATAGGGATTTTACACTGCGATGCAGATACATCGCATCTTTTAGAATATATTCCTGAGGTGGGAATGAACATCTTTAACCTTGGACCCCAGGTTGATATTAAAGCAGCAAAGGAGAAGATAGGCAAAAAAGTGTGTCTTATGGGAAATATCCCTCCTATTGACATAACAGGAATACCTGCGTCAAACACCTTATTGAAAGGAACTCCAGAAGATGTGGAGAGAATATGCCGCTATCAAATAGAAGCCGCCAAACCCGGTGGAGGATATATACTGACAACAGGAAGTGGAACAGCAAGAGGAACCCCTGACAAAAACATTGAAGCAATGATAAAAGCAGCAAAAAAATATGGGAAATATTAAAAATTAAAATAAGCAAAATGACAGGAAAAGAAAGATTCCTATGCGCTTTTAAGAAAGGCTGTCCTGATAAAGTTCCAATTTTTGAACTTGCAATTGACAGGCCCATTATATTAAAGCTTGCCGAGATCTTAAAAGTTGATATAGAGAGAAAAGATTACATAGAAATATACTGTGATGTTATTGAGAAATTGAGTCTTGATGCTGTGTCTTATAATTTTTCATTGGGTTTTGAGAAAATTTCAGAGAAAAAAGTAAAGGACAAATACGGAAGAGTTTACAACTTAAGTCCTCATGGAGAACCTCTTCCCGCAGAGCCTCTTGTTAAAAACCTTTATGATGCAGAAAAACTTGATATGGCATCAAGACTCTCAGAGGATGATTTTTCTGAAATAAAAAGGATAATTGAAAGATTTGGTAAAGAGAAGGCTTTCTGTATGCCTCTCACAGATCCTTACAAAGAAAGCTGGAGATGTGCCGGGGGAATGGAAAATCTCCTTTTAAGTTTCAGGGAAAACCCAGAGCTTGTAAAATTGCTCCTTCAAAAGACAAAAGACTTTGCTTTAAAGGCAATTGACATAGCAGATAAGATAGGGGTTGATGCTTTTGTGATGACAGGAGATTTTGCCTATGAGACAGGACTTTTATTCTCACTTGAAGATTACAAAAGGTATCTTAAACCTGTGCACAAAGAGATAGTGGATTTTGTCCATAAAAAAGGAAGGTTGATAGCAAAACATTCTGATGGGAATATCTGGCCTCTTATAGATGAGTGGATAGAGGTTGGTTTTGATGGCATACATCCAATCCAGCCCCAGTGTATGGATATAAAAGAGGTCAAAGATTATGTAAAGGGAAAACTTGCTGTTATGGGAAATATAGACTGCAGGAATCTTCTTGTGTTTGGAAGTGAGGAGGAGGTAAAAGAGACTGTTAAAAAAACAATTGAAAAGGCAGCTCCTGGCGGAGGGTATATTATAAGCTCCTCAAACTCAATTCATCCAGGATGTAAGCCAGAAAATTATATAGCAATGGTTGAAGCCTCTCGTAAATTCGGCTGGTATTAAATAGAAAATTGGACAAATTTAAAATAATCGCCACCGAATAATATCCATCTCTCAAATCTCAGTCCCCTGGGGCAGGTGGGATTATCTTCTCCTCCGTTAAAATTTTAACCTCATCTCTTGCTCTTTTTATTATGGAAGATGCCTTTTTGTAAAGCTCTTCTTTTGAAAGAGCCTGCCTTGCAATACCCTGCTCAATTGCCTTCATACCAACAGCAACTGCCTCTCTTGGAAATACCTCCCATTCATCCATTGTGGGAAGGATATAGTCCTCCCTTAATCCTTTTTCCTCTGCACACCTTGCAAGCTCACGTG
>JAGHCI010000077.1:0-10306 GCA_021160545.1 Candidatus Aerophobota bacterium
GAAAAGAGGCTTCTTTAATGGAGCTTGTTCTTGCAACAAGAAATTCTGACAAAATAAGAGAGATAGAAAAAGCTTTAAAAAACCTTCCTATAAAAATACTTACCTTCAAAGACTTTTCTAATTTTCCCTATGTGGAAGAGAGTGGAAAGAGTTTGAAGGAGAATGCTCTTTTAAAGGCAAAGGCTATAGCAAAATTCACAGGAAAACTTTCTCTTGCTGATGATTCAGGTCTTGAAGTTGAATATTTAAAGGGAGCTCCAGGAGTTTATTCCTCTCGGTTTGCAGGTGAAAATGCCTCTTATGAGGATAATAACAGAAAACTTTTATCTTTGTTAAAGGATGTACCTTACGATAAAAGAGGAGCTCTTTTCAGGTGTGTGATAGCTTTTGCAAAGCCTGAGGGGAAGTATTTCATTGTGGAGGGAGCCTGTCCGGGTAAGATAGTCTTTTCCCCGAGAGGAAGAGGTGGTTTTGGTTACGACCCTATTTTTCAGCCAGAAGGTTATAAAAGGACCTTTGCGCAGCTTTCCCTTGAGGAGAAAAATCGTATCTCCCACAGAGCAAAAGCTCTTTCTAAGGCAAGAGAGATTTTGGAAAAACTTATAAGAAAGGGAAATAAATTTTTAGTTGGGATTACCGGCAATATGGGTTGTGGCAAGACCACAGTTTCAAGTTTTTTTGAAAGAGAGGGCTTTAAGGTTATATACGCAGATAAAATTGGTCATCAGATTTTAGAGGAAGAAAAAGTAAAGGAAAAACTTCTCGCCTTATTTGGAGAGGATGTATTAGGTGATAATAGAAAAGTATCACGGGAAAAATTAAGAAAGATAGTTGGTGAGGATAAAGAGAAACTTTACAAACTGAACAGGTTGCTTCATCCTCTAATAAAGCAAAAAATATGGGAAATCTTAGAAGGGTGCGAGGATAAAGTCATTTTCATAGAGGCTGCCCTTATTTTTGAAGCAAGCTGGGATTTTTTTATGGACAGAATTATTACTGTTTTCTGCTCCAGAGAAAAGCAAATTGAGAGGATAAGAAAAAAAGGTTTTGAACCTGAGCAGATAAGGGCTTTGCTTGATTCACAGCTTCCTCAGGAGGAAAAGATAAAAAAAGCAGATTTTGTTATCCAGAATGAGAAAGCTTTAAAAGAGCTTGAGATGGATGCAAAAAATGTTCTGAAGGAGATTTTGGAGGAAGTAAAAATTGGCTGCAAGAGCTGACAAGGAAAAAATTTGCCGGATATTTAGGGAAATGGCAGACTTTCTTGCTATAAAAGGAGAAAATCCCTTTAGGATAAGAGCTTATGAAAAGGCAGCAGATATTATTCAGCATCTTTCAGGCAATATTGAGGAACTTTACCAAAAAGGTGAGCTAAGTAAAATTCCCGGGATTGGTAAGGGTATGGTAGAGAAAATAGAGACGATTCTTAAAACAGGCACTTTACCAGCTTATGAGGAATTGAAAAGGTCTCTTCCAGAAGGACTTATTGAGCTTCTTTCAGTCCCTGATGTTGGACCCAAAACTGCAAAACTCCTTTATGAAAAAATAGGAGTAAAGAACTTGAAAGAGCTTGAGGAAGCCGCAAAGGCAGGTAAATTGAGAGATCTTCCCGGATTAGGAGCTAAAAAGGAGGAGAATATTTTAAGAGGTATAAGGCTCTACAAGACCCGTTCTTCAAGAATTCTCCTTGGAAAAGCCTTACCTCTTGTGAAAAGTATTATAGAGGAACTGGAGAAGAAAGCGGGCTTTTGCATAGAGAAAATCTCTATGGCAGGCAGTTTACGTAGAGGGAAGGAGACTGTTGGAGATATAGATATTCTTGCCACTTCTCCCAGTTCTTCTTTTTTGATGGAAGTTTTTACAAATCTTTCTTTTGTTAAAGATGTTCTGGCAAAAGGGGAAACAAAGTCCAGCATTTTGACCGGTGATGGACTTCAGGTAGATCTCAGGGTTGTCGCCTCTGACTGTTTTGGTGCCGCAATTCAGTACTTTACAGGTTCGAAGGAGCATAATATAAGACTTCGAGAAAAGGCTATAAAAAAAGGTTTAAAGATAAACGAATATGGTGTTTTTACTCAAAATGGAAAAAAGATAGGAGGTAAAGAAGAAGCAGAAGTTTATGACATTTTGGGTTTGTCGTTTATTCCTCCAGAATTAAGAGAAGATAGAGGAGAAATTGAAGCAGCGGAGAAAGGTGCTCTTCCTGATCTTTTAGAGGAAGAGGATATAAAAGGTGACCTTCATATTCACACAAAGGCAAGTGATGGAGCAGATGATATTGAGGATATAGTAGAAAAAGCAAAAGAAAAAGGCTATGAGTATATTGCTATTACTGACCACACTTATTCACTCAGAGTGGCAGGAGGGCTTGCCCCTGAGGATATACTTGCTCAGATTGAGAGGATAAAAAAGGTAAATTCCAGACTTTCCGGGATTAGAATCTTAAGCGGAGCTGAGGTTAATATACAGCTTGATGGAAGCCTTGATTTACCTGATGAAGTTCTATCAAAGCTTGATGTCGTGATTGCCGCTGTTCATACAGGGTTTAGACAGGACAAAGATGTAATGACAAAACGTGTAATCAAGGCTATCTCTCATCCTCTTGTTCATATTCTTGCTCATCCCTCTGGAAGACTTTTGGGAGAGCGTGAAAGCTATGCCATTGATCTTGACAGAGTGCTTGATGTAGCTGCCAGAAAAGGGGTGTGGATAGAGATAAACTCTCAACCCGAGCGCCTTGACTTAACCGATTACTGGGCAATGGAGGCAAAGAAAAGAGGGGTAAAGATAGTAATTAACACTGATGCTCACAGCAGGGATTCACTTGATTTTATCAAGTTAGGTGTGATTACTGCTCGCAGAGGATGGTTGGAAAAACAGGATGTTATAAATACCCTTTCCTTAAAAGAACTTCTTAAAGAACTTAAGAAGAAACATAAAAAGATGTAGAGGAAACGCAAAAAGATGTTGTTGAGTTGGTTCAGGAGGCAGGGCTCTTTTTAATGAGAGAATTCCAATTTTGTAGCGGGCCATAACTGTAAGTTTGGGATCTGTATCAAGCTGCGACACTATGCCGAATTCTGTGATAGCTTCTGGTATCTTATTTTGGGCTTCATAGGCGTTGCCCAGTAGAAAGTGTGCTTCAGCACTTTGTGGATTCAATTTAACAGCTTCTTTTGCGTCTTTCTCTGCGGCAGAGAATTTCCCCAATCTCATCCAGCTCATTCCCCTTGCAAGGTAGAAGTCGTATAACGAGGGATACCTTTCTTTTGCCTTGATGAAATAACTTTTTGCTCTATCTTTATCTCCCAAAAACTCACAGATAACTCCTGCCATAAGATAGGCAACAGGTTCCTCGGGGCTAATTTTTATAGCTTTTTGATAGGTTTCAAGGGCGGGGTTTATTTTTCCCTCTTCAAGAAGGCGCTCTGCCTCCTGAATGCAGCTTATATAAGGGGTAGGCTTTGGGAGGATATAAGTAAAAAAAAGATAAACAAATCCAAGACATGCCCCTGCTATTATTGCCCGCTTTATCCATTTTCTTTTAAATCTTCTTTTTTCCTCCCTTATTATTTCGTCAGGATACCACCACCATTTTTTGGGAGGGATGTTTTTCTCTTGCCTGTAGAAAACAGGGTCACCTGTTGAGCTTTTTAATTTTTTCCAGAATATCTTAGCCTTCTCTTTAATAATCTGATCAAGACTATCCAGTCTTGATTTTTCTGCTGAAAGATCTACCCCCTTTTTTTCTAATTTCTCCATCAGATTTTTTATCTTATCTCTCAGCTCAAGCGTCTCAATTACTTTACCATCTTCAATTTCCTCTATCTCCAGGAGGTATTTTCTATAATTTTCTATCCACTCTCTTAATTCACCCCGGGTCTCTCTTTTCATCTCTTAGTTTTAAAGGAGCCTGTTTTTTCTTTCTCCGAGCCTTCTGGCAAATTCTCTTGCCTGGGATACTGTCTTTATACTTCTAAAATCTATGACTATGGAACCTTTCTCCTCAAGTCTTTTCATTATTCTTTTCATAGCCTTTGATGTTCCCAGAGGTCTGGGATAGACAAAGACCACTGATCTTTTTCCCTGGAGTCCTGAGCATTTTTTGATGAAACTCTCAAGGCTTTCAGAGAACTTACCTCCCCACGCACCTTCAACAGCACTTCCTACAAATACAAGTTCATACTGAAACAGACTCGGGATTCTTGTGACTTTCTCAGTTCTTATTTCATCTACTGTGTGGCCCTGGCTTTGGAGGGTTGCAAGTATTGTCCTTGTAATTCCATCAAATTTTCTTGACCTACTGGAGTAGACTACTGCTATTCTCATTTTAAAATTTTGTGTAAATTGGTTTTATTTTTTTCTTCCTGTGATAGGTTTCTACCTGAGCTACAAAAGTTCTCACTTTGTTCAGGTAATTTGCCTGGCGTGAACCGTCATAAGATAGAGAAAGTATAGGAAATTCAGGGAAATCTCTTTCTATTTGAGAGGTTACTGCTACAGTTAGATTACCAGGCATACAGGTAAAAGGCATCACATTTACAACCCCATCTCTTCCCCTTTCTATTGAACTTATTATTTTACCCACAGAGAGTATAGCTTCTCCTCTGAGGGATCTGTGAATGTATTTTTCTCCTAATTTAATTATATGTTCAATGTCAGGTTCTTCAAATCCTTTTATAAGATCTTTAAAAGGCTCTTCCAAACGTTTATCCACTATCTCCTGATAGAAGTTTCTTATTCTGTTTTTTATAAATTCAAGAGGTTTTCCTTCTCTCAAAGTTGTTTCTTTATACATCTCGTTTGTATAAAAGAACCATTCTCTCATAGAAGCAAGCTCAACTTTCAAGCCCAGTTTTTCAAGTTCGTCTATTATAAAAAGATTAGCATAGGGGTTGTGTCTCACATATATCTCACCTACAATTGTTACCACAGGTTTTTCACTCTTTTTTCTTTCTATTTTTTTGAATCTTTGAGCCGCTTCTCTCATTAAAGGCAAAAGGGGTTTCTCTTCTCTTATAGCCTGACACACCTTCTCTCTGTATTCCAGGTAAACTCTGTCTGTTTCACCTTTATTTTTTTCATCAGGGCGAATTATTCTCTGAACCTTTCTAAGAATATCAATGGCTGCAATCCCGCTCCAGGCAAGTTTTGTAAACCTTACACCGAAACCTGCATAACTGTTTTCAGAGCTTAAGGATATAATGGGTATTTGTGGGTAACCTATTCTTTTTAAAAGCTGCTCCTGAAATTTTTTGTACTGACCAAATCTGCACGGACCTTCTGCTGTCCCCATAAAGAAAGCCACTTTTTCAGGGTTAAAATCCTTTCTTTTCATTACCTTCAGCATGTCACCTGTTGTTAGAATACAGGGATAGCATTCTCTCCCCGTTGTGTATTTTTGCCCTTCTCTTACAGATTCATCATCACTTGGTGGCATCACCTCTGCTCTTTGTCCTAATGCTTCAAAGGTCGCTTTTAAGGCATAAGAGTGATCGTCCATGTAAGGGATGTAAATTACTCTATCATTTCTTGAGAAATCTTTTGAAGAGGGTATAATGGTTTTTCTTTTCTCTTTTTCTTGAAGGAGTGTTCCTTGAATGCTATCAAGGAAAGCCTCAAGTCGTGTTATTATTCCAGCCTCAGCCGAATGCTCGTCTATCTGAAGTTCCAGGGAGGGTCTTTCCATTTCCTCTTCAAAAAATTTTGTCACAAAGGAATCCGGCCCACATCCAAAATTGGTTATATAAATAGGATAAAGATTCTTTGTTTTTTTAATTTCTCTTGCTGCAGCAAGGATTCTCTGACCATAGTTCCAGTACATATTAGGGTAATCTTCTGCTATATTACTTGGATTAAGATCAAGAAAATCCATGGGTATTGCCAGCATTCCAAGCTCTGCCATTTTATCTGCAATGTCCATGTTTAAGCCTGGATCACATCCATTGTATGGGCGGGAGATTATTACAAATCCTCTTTTATCACCCAAATTCTTTAATACCTCCTCTCCTTTTTTTCTCAGGGCTTTGTAAAATTCGCTCTGGACTTTCTTTGCCACATCAATTGCTCTCTTGATTTTTTTCTCATTATCTGTTAGCATTTTTCCTATGCTCATCAGAGATTTATCAACCCCTTCTCTCAGAGATATTTTTGGTTGTAGAACTTTTACAGAGTACTTTTCTAAGGGAATTGCAGAATTTATGAAATAAGGAAGTCCCTGTGACCAGGGACAGTTATAAGTTCTTCTGAGACGCTTATCTTTTTGTGGGAAGTCAACAATACTTGGGAGAAAAAGATAGTCAACTCTTTTTTCCAGAAGGTCCATCACATGGCCATGGGCTACTTTGATGGGGAAACATACCTCAGCTGTTACAAGCTCTACTCCTTTGTGAATTATCCTGTCGTTTGTTCTTGAGGAAAGGACTACTTCAAATCCGAGTTCTGTAAAGAAACTTTCCCATAAAGGAGAAAGTTCAAATGTATGCAAAGCTCTTGGTACCCCGATTTTTTTATCGCCTTTTCTCTTTGAGTACCTTGTGAAAAGGAGTTTTTCTCTTTCCTTGAAAAGATTTGGTACTTTCTTTCCCCTTTTTCCTTCTTTGCCGCTGTATTTTTCACATCTATCTCCGTAAGTTAAAGGCTCCTTTTCTCCTTCAATAAACACTCTGTTGACTTTACAGTTATTCGGGCAATCATGGCATTCAAAAGATTCCATTTTATATTTTACGTCAGCAAGTCCAAATCCTTTGAATTTGCTTTCACCTTTTGTCTCTTCTTTTGCCAGGATAGCTGCTCCTATTGCTCCAAGAACTTCATTATGAGGAGGAACTGTAACCTTTTTGCCCAGTATTTTTTCAAAGGCAGCTACAACTGCTCTGTTACATGCAGTTCCGCCCTGGAAGAAGATGTTGTTTCCTATTTTTCTATTTTCCACCACCTTGTTGAGGTAGTTGTAAGCTACAGAGTAGGCAAGTCCTGCAACAAGGTCAGGTATAGGAACACCCCTTTGCAGGTGTTCAAACAATGCTGACTCCATGAAAACCGTGCACCTATCTCCAAGGTTTGCAGGGTTTTCTGCAGTGAAAGCAATGTTTTCAAATTCCTTTTTTATATTTATCTTCAACTCCTCTGCCTGTTCTTCCAGAAAAGACCCTGTTCCTGCTGCACAGGCCTTGTTCATTGTAAAATCAACAATAACCCCATTTTTTAAACTTATATACTTTGAATCCTGCCCCCCAATTTCAAATATAGTGTCAACTTTGGGGTCTATGTTTAAAGCTCCTCTTGCCTGAGCAGTTATCTCGTTTTTAATTACATCAGCCCCAACAAAGGCACCAATTAAATATCTTCCAGAACCTGTGGTCCCAACTCCTCTAATTTTCACCTTTCCCTCAACCTTTTCTCTTACCTCTCTTAAACCGTCCTGGACAGCTTTTAAAGGTTTGCCTGCTGTGGGAAGGTAACTTTTTGCTATCAGTTTGTTATTGCTATCTATGACGGCCACGTTTGTGCTGACAGAACCTATGTCTATCCCTATATAAGCGTCAACAAGCTCACCTGTTTCAGGAAATTGATATTCTTCTTCTCTCTTTGAAGGTTTTTCATCTTCAAAGTCAAGGGAGAGTTTGGGAAGTCCTTTCTTTTCCTTTCTTATTTTAACCTGGATGTCAAACTTTTCAGGGTTGAAATTTCCGGAATCCTCTTTTTCTTTAAGCAAGAGAGCTGCTCCTAAGGCTCCCAGGGAGAAAAAATGAGGTAAAACAAAGATATCTTCCCGCTGAAGTACTTTTTTGAAAGCTACAAGCATTGCCTTATTAGCAGCCACTCCCCCCTGAAAGGAAATGGGTCCTTTAAGTTCTTTACCTCGAGCAATGTTACTTCTGTAGCTTCTGACAAGGGCTTCACACAAGCCCATGGTTATATCTTGCATAGGAGTTGCTTTTTGCTGGAGATGAATCATATCGGATTTGGCAAATACAGCACATCTTCCAGCTATTCTTGCGGGATTTGTGGACTTAAGAGCTACTTTTGCAAATTCTTCCTCTATGTTTAATTCCAATCTTTTAGCCTGTTGATCCAGAAAAGACCCTGTTCCTGATGCACAACTTGAGTTCATTCCAAAATCTGTTACCTCCCCGTTTTCGTTGAGGGAGATGAACTTGGCATCCATACCTCCTATATCAATTATGGTTCTTATTGAGGGGTCGATATGGTGGGTTCCTTTTGCCTGGGCGATTACCTCTTCAAAATAAGGGATTTGCCATTCTCTGGCAAGGAGTTCTCCGTTGGATCCTGTTACTGCTGCACAGTCAAATGGGTAGGTAGGATATATTTTTTTCAGGATCTCTGTTGCTTTTTTAAAAGGCTGTCCATTATGACGGGTATATTTTTCTTCGTAAACTATCTTTCCCTCAAAATTTATAATTATCACATTTACCGAGACCGAGCCTAAATCCAATCCTGCAATATATCTCTCTCTCATTTTTTATACCTTTTAATCTAACTACATAAAGTTAATTTTTCAGGGGATTATAGCACAAAGAAAGTCACTGTCAACCACCAGCAAAACAGGGAAAGGAATTTTCCAGGCTTTGGTTTGAATTCAGGGTTAAATTTTAAGAAAGAATATAGACACGCCAAAGTAAATGGTGAGAGAAAAGATATCAAGAATAGTTGTAATAAGAGGTCCTGACACAACTGCAGGGTCAAGTTTTAACCTTTTGCATACGAGAGGAAGAAGTGAACCAAGAGATGTGGCAGTAACAATGGCTATTAACATACTAAAGGCAACACATACTCCCAGAAGAGAATTCCTTTGGAATATAATTGCTCTGATAAGGGTAATTCCTCCTAAGGGTATACCCATTATTCCTCCTATGAATATCTCCTTTTTTACCACAAGCCATATGTCTTTTAGCCTTACCTCACCAATTGCAAGTCCTCTTACGACTGCCATTGCTGCTTGAGTTCCTGCGTTACCTGCTGTATCCATCAATACCGGTATATAAAAAGCAAGAGAAACTACACTTTCCAGGGCAAAGGAAAATTTTTGCATTACAATTCCTGAGAAAAAACCTGTGATGCCGAGAATTACAAGCCAGGTGAGTCTGTTTTTTGCAATGGTTGTTGCTCGCATTTTCATGTATTCTTCACTGTGCTTTCCTGCCGCTCCAAATTTATACATATCTTCTGTATTTTCCTCTCTTATAACATCTATAACATCATCCACAGTAATTATTCCTTTCATTTTTCCATTTTCATCAACTACAGGTAAGGCAAGAAGATCATAATTTGCTATTCTTTTTGCCACTTCTTCTTGATCCATTGTTACAGGTAAGGTTATTGGATTGCGGTGCATGAGTTTTTTTATCTTTTTTTCAGGGTCTGCCAGAATAAGTTCTTTTAAAGAAAGGACACCGACGAGTTTGTCTTTCTCATTGAGAACATAAATGTAATACACCATTTCCAGGTCTTTTGCGCTTTTTCTAAGTTCCTCAAGTGCCTCTCCTGCTGTCATATTTTCTCTTACCCTGGCAAACTCTGTTGTCATTATTCCTCCGGCACTTGTGGGAGGGTAGCTCATCAGTTCTTTTACATCCTGTGCCTCCTCCTTTTTCATTATTGATAAAAATCTTTCTGCTATTTCCGGGGAGAGTTCCTCGAAAAGGTCAGCTCTTTCATCAGGTGCAAGTTCATTGAGAAGACCTCTTTTTTTTACATCATCTATTGTGGTTAAAATTTCTATCTGTTCTTCCTCATCGAGTTTTTCAAAAACATCAGCAGCAAAATCAAGATCCCATAGAGAAAAAAGGTACACCTTTTCTCTCAGGGAAAATTCTCCCATAACCTGTGCTATTTCCACAGGTTCATAATCCTTAAAAATCTCTTTCAACTCTTCCCTTTCCTTTTTAGCAATGAGCTCTTTTATTTCCGGTAAAATAAGATATATTCTTGAATATTCCTTCTCCATAAATTTTCCCCCTGCTTGCCTCCTTATTATTCAAAAAAGGGAGGGCAAATCCTTTTATAAAGTATAACTTTTGCTAAAAATTTACCAGAGAAGATTTCTCCTGTCAACGGCAGGTTCTGGCAAAATCTTTTTCTTCATCCGGAGGTTTTAGTAAAGGTTGGTAAAATATGCCGGGAGGGGGATTTGAACCCCCACGGAGTAACCTCCACATGGCCCTCAACCATGCGCGTCTGCCTATTCCGCCATCCCGGCAAAAAGTTCATTTTTTAATATTAATAAATTTTAGATAAAAATCAATCTTTCCCGATTTACTCACTTCTGGAAAATCTTTCTATA
>JAGHCI010000141.1:0-2514 GCA_021160545.1 Candidatus Aerophobota bacterium
ATTTTTTATGTCTAACGAAATTCTTTGGTTTATCTTTATAGCTGTTGATCTTTCTCTTTCTGTTGTTGCTTTTTTTATCTGGGGAAAATACGGAGTTTATGTTATGGTAGCGACAGGAACCATAATTTGTAACCTTCAGGTGATGAAGACCGTTAAGATGTTTGGTCTTGTTGCTACTTTGGGCAATGTTGTCTACGCCAGTATATTTTTTAATACAGATATTTTATCGGAGGTATACGGGAAAAAGGAGGCAAGAAAAGCTGTCTGGATGGGTTTTTATGCTCTTGTTGCCGCTACAGTTGCTATGCAGTTTGCGGTAAGATTCAAACCTGATACAAGCGATATTATCCAGTCTCACCTTGAGGCTATTTTTAATTTTATGCCAAGGGTTGTGTTTGCCTCTCTTACAGCTTATCTTGTCTCTCAGCATCATGATATATGGGCTTTTCATCTCTGGAAAAAAGTAACACAGGGAAGGTGGCTGTGGCTCAGAAACAATCTTAGCACAATGGCGAGCCAGCTCATTGATACATCTGTATTTACTTTTCTGGCTTTCTGGGGAGTATTTTCTTCTTCTGTTTTCTGGCAGATTTTTATTACAACCTACCTTTTTAAGTGGATAATTGCAGCCCTTGATACCCCTTTTCTTTATCTTGCCCGCTGGGTTTATCACAGAAGAGAGAAGACAGATTAAATAGAGATGGGATATTTACCAAACTTGAGTGCTGTATCATAGAGCGTGCAGATTTTTTCTGGAGATACATCATACTGAATGTTGTGCACAGCAGCAAAAATAAATCCTCCACCTGGTGCGAGGTCTTTTATTCTTCTTTTAACCTCTTCCTTTATCTCATCTATTGTTCCAAAAGGCAGAATTTTCTGAGTATCACATCCTCCTCCCCAGAAAGTTATTTTATCTCCAAATTCCTGTTTTAATTTTTTAGTATCCATATTCCTGGCACTAACTTGAATGGGATTTAGAGCATCCACCCCAATTTCTATAAAGTCAGGGATAAGGTCATATACAGAGCCACAGGAATGAAGAAGAAGTTTTGCTCCTGAGTGTTCTTTTATAAATTGGTAAAGTTTTTTCTGTCTTGGTTTTATTATTTCCCTGTAAAGAGAAGGAGAGATAATGGGACCTTTTTCTGTCCCTAAATCATCTGCAACTCTTACCACCTGAATGTATTTTCCCACCTTCCTCAGGGCGTTTCTGGCAAGTTTTATCTCATACTCAAGGAGTCTGTCCAAGAGAGCTTCGGCAAATTTTCTGTTGACAAGAAGGTCCATGTAAAACTGGGCATGACCTCTCAGCCAGGAAGGAAGACCAAAAAGACATTCACTGAATCCATTTAGAGCAATAGCATAATCTGTGTTGTAATAAAGTTCTTCTGCTTTTTTCTTCAAACCTTCCACTCTTCTTGGATCATCAGGATCTGGCCAGGTGTATTTATCAAGATCCTCCAGGGTTGCATTTGCCAGAGGATGTTCGCACATATCGTAGTAGAAGCTTCCCTTTGAAGTCTTATATTTTATTCCCCATTCGTCAATATAGCTTCCATCAGGAAGAAGCTGCCATTTCTTTGCAGGCTTTAAATGAATATGTCTTATATCAACAGAAAACCTTTCAAGGACGGGTTCATCCACTTCTACTATTTGTTGCATGTTATCAATAATTCTGGGGTTTTTTTCATTTATCCCGAGGTATTTTTTAAGTCTAACATAGGCTTTTACGTGGATGGAGGTAACAGGACTTCCCATATCAACTGGGATCCTGTCAGGCTCTTTGTGTTCTAAAGCTTTAACAACTCTTTCTCTTGGCTTCATATTGCTCCTCTTTTTACGTATTCTTTTAATTTTTTTATCTGGTCACTGTTGCCAAGCACTATGAGGACATCTTCTGAATCAAGTTTTTCTGTTGAAAGAGGGTTAAATTTAAAAGTTTGCGTATCTCTTTTTTTAACGGCAATAACTATCAGACCTGTTTTTCGAGGAATTTGAGCTTCTCCTAAGGTTTTCCCTGCAAGCTGTGATGAGGGAGGTATTTTTACTTCTTCCAGATTCAGGGTGACCTCACCTGCTCCTGTCATGACATCAAGGAAGGATACAACATTTGGACGAATGGCAAGAGATACCATTCGCAAAGCTCCAGTTAGATTTGGCAGGATTACCGCATCTGCTCCTGCTGCAATAAGCTTTTTCTGTGTTTCCTCCTCAGCTGCACGAGATATAATTCGCAAAGAAGGATTTATCGCTTTTGCAGAAATCACCACAAATAGGTTATCTGCATCTGAGGGAAAAGTTGCCAGGATTCCTTTTGCCTTCTCAATTCCCGCTTTTTTTAAGATATCCTCATCTGTAGCATCCCCTTTTATACAGATAATATCTTCATATTTTTCAATGAGAAAGCTAACCCTTTCCTCCCTCTTTTCTATTATAACAAAAGGAGTTTTTGTTTTTATAAATTCTTCTGCTGCTCTTTCTCCAATTCTTCCCCCACCGCAGATTATATAA
>JAGHCI010000007.1:0-8248 GCA_021160545.1 Candidatus Aerophobota bacterium
AAAAAGAGGATGTATAATCAGAGCAGGAGAAGGAAAAGCAGAGAACTATGATTGGGGAACTTATCTTGTTTCCACTGCTGGATGTATTGATCCCAAGGTATTTAGCGTAGGTCAAACTTATATTTTACCTGGTAAAGGTCATCTGACCCACAGCCATGAGGATATGGATGAGATTTTATTTATCATTTCCGGGAAGGGCGAGGCGACTGTAGGTGAGAGTAAAGGAGAAGTATCTGCTGGAGATATGATATACGTTCCTGCAGGAGTGAATCATTCACTTGTGAATACGGGATGGGAACCTCTCAAACTTTCTCCCATTAAGTTTTCCTGTAAAAGATAAGGAGTTAGAGATGGATATTCCCAAAAGGATGAAGGCAGCTGTTTTGTATGGACCTGATGATCTGAGGATTGAAGAGAGGGATGTTCCTCTTCCGGGACCTGGGGAAGTTTTGGTAAAAGTTAGGGCTTGTGCTATATGTGGGACAGATCCGAAGATACTATCCAAAGGTTGGCCTTCTCAACCTCCTTACGGAGAATACATACCAGGTCATGAGTACACAGGGGAAGTTGTAGCTGTAGGGGAAACAGTAGATGAGTATAAGGTGGGAGATAGAATAGCTGTGGAGACTCATAAAGGCTGTGGTAGATGTGTAAACTGTCTTCGAGGAATGTACACTATTTGTCTTAACTACGGGAATAAAGAAAAAGGACATCGTCACTATGGTTTTACTGCTAATGGAGGTTATGCCGAGTATGTGGTTAATCACATAAATGTTCTTCACAGGTTACCTGACAATGTGTCCTTTGAGGAAGGAACTATAGCGACAACTGGGGGAACGGTTCTTTATGGTCTTGAAACAATTGGCGGTTTAAAAGGTGGAGAAACTGTTGTTATTATGGGGCCTGGTGCAATTGGTTTGATGGCCGTTCAATTTGCTAAAGCCTTTGGAGCAGAGAAGGTTATTTTGACCGGAACAAGAGAGAGCAGATTAGAAGTGGGAAGGTCTTTGGGTGCTGATGTAATCTGTAATGTCAAAAAAGAAAATGTGGTGGAGAAGATTTTAGATCTCACAGGAGGGAAGGGAGCAGATGTTGTTATTGAGTGTTCAGGTAGCATGGAAGCAGCTGAAAAAACGACGGATGTAGTTAAAAGAGGTGGAATTATTCTTCTCCTTGGGATTTATAAAGACCGTGTCAGACTTGATTTAAATAAAGTAGTGTTGGGGAATGTTGCTGTTTATGGTGTTAGAGGAGAGGGATTTAGAGCAACAGGACGCGTACTTTCTCTTTTAGGGCAGAAAAAAATTACCGGAAAGCCTCTTATAACCCATACTTTTCCTTTAACCGAGATAAAGGAAGCTTTTAAGACTTTTGTGGGAAGGATTGGTGGTGCGATAAAGGTTGTGGTTATTCCCTGAAGAGAGAAAGGAGGTGGTGAAAAAGGGGAAAAATAAGAATGGAAAAACTCTTTCACTTTATTATGTGAGAGAAGGAGGTAAAATTGAAAGCCAGAAAAGTTTTAAGTATTCTCATTGGAGGCCTTCTGGTAATTGCTTTGCTGGGCTTTACCGGCGTTCAGGCGAAAGATAAAATAACAGTAGGGGTTGTTGTTAAGACTATGGGTAATCCTTTCTTCCGTGAAATAGCTTACGGTGCAAAAGAAGCCGGAAAACTTTATGATAATGTGGATGTTATTGTCCAGGCAACTGCTAAAGAAGGGGAGATAGTCGAACAGATAAACATTATAGAAAATCTTATTGAAAGAGGGGTGGATGGACTTGTAATTACTCCGCAGAACTCCAAGGGAATAGCCCCTGCTATTATAGAAGCAAGGAGAGCAAATGTTCCCTGCATTGTTGTGGATACAGAGGCTCAAGATGTAGAGGTGGATTCCTTTGTCGGTATGGATAATGTGGAGGCAGGTATGGTTATAGCTGAGATGGTTTGCGAGAAGCTTGGAGGAAAAGGAAATGTTGCTATTCTGGAAGGTATGGCAGGTGCAAGCAGTTCCATATTGAGAAGTGAAGGGTTCAGGAGAGGATGTGCAAAATTCCCAGGAATTAAGATAGTGGCTGATCAGAATGCAGATTACAGAAGAGATGTGGGGCAGAGGGTTATGGCAGATATCTTGCAGGCTCACCATGTTGATGCGGTTATCTGTTGTAATGATTTAATGGCTCTTGGGGCAATTGTATCTCTTGAAGAGGCGGGTTACAGAATTGGTAAAGATGTTATTATAGGCTCCTACGATATAAGCGATGAAATCTTAGAAGAGGTTAAGGCAGGTAGGGTTTATGTTACAGGATATCACTGGGGTAAATTGCAGGGATGGTGGGGACTTCAATTCGCTGTGGATATGATAAATGGTTTGCCTGTTCCAAAGAGAGTTGTATCTCCTCATTCTGAAATCACAAAAGAAAAAGTGGAACCTTATCTCGAGTTTGCAAAGATGTTGAAAAAATATAAGTTTTAAGCTTTAATTTAAAGAGCGTTATTATGCCTGGGGTTTTTGAGCCTCAGGCATAATAATTAATCTATAAACAGGCGGAAAAATGAAGGAAGACAAGGTTATTCTTGAAGTGAGAGGGATTACTAAAAGTTTCCCTGGAGTGAAAGCTCTGAATAAGGTGAATCTGGTGGTGAGAAAAGGTGAGGTTCACGGGTTGACAGGGGAAAACGGAGCCGGTAAAAGCACACTTATGAAAATATTGATGGGAATATATCAGCCTGATTCAGGAGAAATTATCTTTCAGGGCAAAAAAGTTCAGATAAAAGATGCCTCCCATGCAAAACATTTGGGAATTAATATGGTCTTTCAGGAATTGAATTTATTTCCTCATCTTAGTGTAATGGAAAACATTTTTGTTAATAGGGAGATAACAAGGGGAAAATCTGGGCTTTTAAACTGGCGAAAGATGTATCAGGAGACAAAAGATTATTTTCAAAAACTTAAAATTGATGTTGACCCTCTAAAGAAGATCAGAGAGTTAAATGTTGCCAATAGACAGATGGTAGAGATAACAAGAGCAATATCCACTGAATCCAAAATTATTATTATGGATGAACCTACTTCTTCTCTTTCTGATTATGAGATAGAGAGGCTTTTTGAGGCAGTGAAGCTTCTAAAAGAAGAGGGTATATCAATCATCTACATATCTCATAAACTGGAAGAGGTGATGGAGATTTGTGATAGGGTTACTGTCTTGAGAAACGGAGAAGTAGTGGCAAATTATGAAAAGGAAGAAATGAGTGTGGATAACATAATACAGGCAATGCTTGGCAAAAGCCTGGAAAAAGAATTTCCCAAAATAGAGGTTCCCATAGGAGACGAGCTTTTGAAAGTTGAGGGACTTTCTTTACCTCCTCTTTTTTCTAATGTAACTTTTACTCTTCGCAGTGGAGAAATTTTGGGATTTCTTGGTCTGGTAGGATCAGGTAGGACAGATGTAGCGAAGGCTATTTTCGGGATGAAAAAACCAACCGGAGGGAAAATATATCTTAAAGGTAGGGAAGTCAAAATAGAATCTCCTTTAGATGCCATTAAATCAGGGATAGCCTATGTTAGTGAGGATAGAAAAAATGAAGGTCTTTTTTTGGGAAGGGATTTAAGAGAGAACATTACCATAGCAGGAATTGACAGGATTTTGAATAGAGGTTTTATTGATAAGAGTAAGGAAAATAAGGTGACAGAGTATTTTGTCAAAGAGCTTGATATAAGCACACCTTCGATCTTTCAAAGGGTCAAGTTTTTAAGTGGTGGGAATCAGCAAAAAGTATGTCTTGCGAGGTGGTTTTTTCTCAACCCCAGTGTGATAATCTTGGATGAGCCAACTCGTGGTATTGATGTGGGGGCAAAGACGGAGATTTATCAGATAATAGGGAAATTAGCAGGTCAGGGTAAAGGGATTATCCTGATTTCTTCTGAGACAGAGGAAATTCTGGGAGTAAGTGATAGGATAATAGTATTTCATGAGGAGAAATTACAGGCGAATTCAAGAGACAGGAGTTTTCAAAGAGGGATTCTATCATGCAGTGCATGATGGGAGTAAATTAGACAAAAAACGGAAGGAGTGTGAAAAGGATGGTAGAGAAAAAGAGTAAGGATAAAAAGTATGTTAGTGTTTTTTTTGAAAAATATAACATAGTAGTAATTTTTCTCTTACTTTGTGCGTTTTTATCAGTGTTATCCCCTCGTTTTAGAACATTTTCCAATTTTATAAATATACTCCGCCAATCCTCAATATATGCAATGCTTGGTTTTGGAATGACTTTTGTAATGTTAACGGGAATGATAGATCTTTCCGTAGGGTCGGTGGTAGCTCTTTCTTCTTGTATCACGGGACTCTGTCTTGTTAGCGATTTCGGAATTTTTCCTTCCATATTAATGGGTATCCTAACAGGTTTTGGTTGTGGACTGATAAACGGAGTTTTGATAACAAAGTGGAGGGTTCCCTTTTTTATTGCTACAGTTGGCGTAATGTTTAGTGCAAGAGGAACTGCACTTGTTATAACCAATGGTAACCCGGTGAGTGGTCTTCCTCGTGCCTTTTTCACTCTTGGTGGTGGATATATAGGACCTGTGCCCAATCCGGTTGTTATTGCAGCATGTGTTTTTGTGATTTTCTATATTGTTCTGACTCAGACAAAATTTGGAAGATACACTTATTGTATAGGTAGTAACCAAGTTGCAGCAAGATTTTCTGGTATAAATGTGGATAAATATCTGACGTTAATATTTGGTATAAATGGATTTGCAGCTGGTCTTGTGGGAGTTGTTCTTTCCTCAAGATTGAGAATCGGGAGTCCTATAATTGCTTCAGGTTATGAGCTTGATGCAATTGCTGCTGTTGCTATTGGAGGAACAAGTCTTCTTGGTGGTGAAGGAAGTATAGTGGGGACAGTAATTGGTGCTCTGGTTCTTACAGTAATAAGGAACGGACTTACCATTCTTGGTGTGTCTACATTTTTTCAGCAGGTTATAATGGGAATTATTATTGTAGTTGTAGTGGCAATTGATATGTGGAGAAGAGGAGAATAGTTTATTTTGACAAAAAAGGTAGAATGATTACTCTGTGAAATAGGTTCTAAAATTCTGGCTGGAGGTAAAAGGAATAATGAAAATAGGAGGAGTTATTTCCTTTGAGGAAACAAAATTTGCCCCTGTAATTTACAAGGGAGGGTTTGAAGAGGGTATAAGAAAACTTGCAGAGTTTGGATATGATGGGGTGGAAATTTCTTTGAGAGACCCAAATACGATTGACAAAGATAAGTTAAAAAAGACATTAAAAGAAAATAAAATTTCTCTTGCCTCAATAGCCACAGGGCAGGCTGCTTTAAAGGATGGTTTAACTTTTACTCACCCAGATGAAAAAATAAGGGAAAAAGCAATTGAAAGGATTATGGAACAGATAAATTTTGCCTCTGAGTTTTCTGTTCCTGTTATCCTTGGTCTTATAAGAGGAAACCTTCCTGAAAATGAGAAAGATAGAGAAAAGGCATTTGAGTGGACAGTTGATGCTTGCAGAAGGTGCTGTGATTTTGCCAGAGAGAAAAATGTTACAGTTTGTATGGAGATAATTAACAGATATGAGACAAACTGGCTTAACACCATAGCTGAAGGAAAGAAGTTTCTTGAAAGTGTTGGAAAGGATAATCTGCTTTTACACATAGATACCTTTCATATGAACATTGAGGAGTCTTCTTTAATAGATAGTATCTTAGATGCAGAGGGATTGATAGGGTATGTTCACCTTGTGGACAGTAACAGATGGGCACCAGGATATGGCCATATAGACTTTAAAGGGGTTTTATCTGCATTAAAAAAGATAAATTATCAAGGTTTTTTATCTCTTGAAGTGTTTCCCTTGCCTGATCCTGATACAGCGGCAAAAAAGGGTATTGAGTTTGTTAGAGACATTTTAAAAAGTATTTAAGAGGTGAAAGATGAGAGTAAAGATTGAAGATATAAAAAAACTTGAAGAAATCGCAAGGAGACTCAGGGTTAAAGTTGTTAAGATGATAGGGAAATCAGGCTTCGGACATGCAGGTGGTTCCATGTCAATTGCTGAACTCTTAACCTGTTTATACTTTTATGAGATGAGGTATGATCCAAAAAATCCTGCATGGGAAGAGAGAGATCGTTTTGTTCTCTCGAAGGGGCATGCTGCTCCAATTTTTTATGCAGTTCTTTCTGAGGCAGGATTTATTCCTGAGGATATTTTGCTTACAATTCACCATCCTGATAGCCCACTGCAGTGTCATCCTGATATGAGACTTTGCCCAGGAGTTGAGGTGAGCACAGGTGCTTTGGGTCAGGGTCTTTCAATTGCCGTTGGAATGGCTCTTGGGGCAAAAATGAGAAAAAAGTCCTTTCGAGTATATACTCTTATGGGAGATGGGGAAATTCAGGAGGGGCAGGTGTGGGAGGCTGCAATGAGTGCCTCCAAATTTAAGCTGGATAATCTTGTTGGTATAGTGGATTACAACAAGCTGGAGCTCTCAGGCAGGGTGGGAGAAGTTATGCCTCTTGAGCCACTTTACGAGAAATGGATATCTTTCGGCTGGCATGTAATAGAGATAAATGGTCACTCTTTTACCCAGATTATGAATGCTCTTAATATGGCGAAAAATATAAAGGAAAAACCTACTTTGATAATTGCTCACACTGTAAAGGGCTGTGGAGTGTCTTTCATGGAGGATAAAGTTGAGTGGCATGCTGTTTCTATGACGGAGGAGCAGGTGGAAAATGCTCTAAGAGAGCTTGGCTGCTCGCAGGAAGAAATTGAGGCTACCTTATTACAAATGAAGGAGGGTTGAATGTCTTCTAAAATAGCTCCAAGAGAAGCTTTTGGTAGAACTCTTGTAAATTTGGCAGAAAAAAATGAAAATATTGTAGTTTTAGACGCAGACCTTGCCCCTTCCACAAAGGTAACTTACTTTAGAGAACGTTTCCCGGAAAGGTTTATACCTGTTGGAATTGCCGAGCAAAATATGATAGGAATTGCCGCAGGACTTTCTACACTTGGGTTTATTCCCTTTGCCACTACTTTTGCCTGTTTTGCTTCAAGAAGAGTTTGTGATCAAGTAACAGTATCTTGTGCCTATCCAAGGTTAAATGTTAAAATTGTTGGGGCATATGTTGGGCTTTTTGTCGGAAAAAACGGGGCAACCCATCAGGCACTTGAGGATATAGCCATCATGAGGTCAATTGCTAACATGGTGGTTATAGAGCCTGTAGATGCTATTGAAACAGAAAAAGTCGTGGAGTTTGCCTGCGAATACGATGGTCCTGTGTACCTTAGAATAGGAAGAGATCCTATGCCTCAGATTGTGCCTTCAAACTACAGCTTCTCCTTAGGTAAGGGTGTCCTGTTAAAAGAGGGAAAGGATGTTACCCTGATTTCCTCAGGAGCACTGGTTGAGGATACTCTTAAGGTAGCTGATAATTTAGAGAAAGAGAGCATAAGTGCAAAAGTTATTAATATGAGCTGTATAAAACCTATCGACGAGGAAATTATTGTAAAAGCAGCAGAGGAGACAGGCAGTATAGTGACAGTTGAGAATCACAATATAATAGGGGGATTGGGTTCTGCAGTTGCAGAGGTTATTTCAGAGAAATACCCTGCAAGGCTCAAGAGGATTGGTATAAGAGATACTTTTGGGAAATCCGGAACTAATGAAGAGATGAAGAAAAAATTCAAACTTACAGTAGAAGATATAACAAGAGAGATTAAGGTTTTCTTAGGATAAAAAGCATGGCCCTACCCTTTTAGTTTAAGTGTCCATCCTGGTTTATGTTACGATTTTTTGATTACAAGTGAGGTTGAGTTGTATGGATTTTCTGAATACTCTGGTGAAAGACCAAATATTTTTGTTGTTTTTAACTGTGGCTCTTGGTTCTCTTCTGGGGAAGATCTCCGTGAGAGGGGTAAGTATTGGAATTTCGGGAACTCTTTTTGTAGGTCTTTTCTTTGGAGCAATGGGAGGTAGTGTCGATAAAGGGTTTTTTTTGTTTAATCTTATAATATTTATCACTGCAGTTGGTCTTCTGGCAGCAAAGGATATTGTCCGGGTTTTAAAATTACATGGTGTGAAATTCATAACCCTGGGTGTTATTGCTCCAATCATCTCTGCGATAATAACTTGTATTTTGGTTTTTGTTTACTCTGGTGAAGTTGATTCTGTCTTGATAGCAGGAACCTACACAGGCGCAATGACAAGTTCTCCAGGTCTTGCAGCTGCACTGGAA
>JAGHCI010000172.1:0-8556 GCA_021160545.1 Candidatus Aerophobota bacterium
CTGTTCCTCTGCGGCAGAAGCAAACTCTTCAATTGTTGAGGAAGCCTGCTGGGAGGCACTGTTTGTCTCCTGCAAGCTTGCAGAAAGTTCCTCTGCCGCTGCTGCAAGCTCCTGCGCAGTCTTCTCGCTTCCTGCACCACTTTTTACATCCTCTGCCATTGTTGCAAGTTCCTCTGAAGTAGAGGATATCTCCTGAAGTGCTTTTGCTATCTGACGCATGGTTGAGGCTATCTCCTCAGCATTTGATGCCTGTTGCTCTACGGCTGAGGCTATCTGATTACATCCTGAGACAACCTCCTGTGCAGCTTTTCCACCTTCCTCCTGCAATTTTCTTATATTCTCCATATTTTGCGCGATATCTCTTGCATGATCCACAGTAGGATAAATAGTTTCCTGCGTTTTTTCACTTTTTTTAACAAGCTCCTGTCCTCTATCTGCTGCCTCCTGCACCTCCTTCACCACGTTATTTACCCCCTCCTGAATTCTCTGAACAAGCCCCTGAATTTCTCTTGCTGAATTTTCAGCCTGCTCTGCTAAGTTCCTCACCTCATCTGCAACAACGGCAAATCCTCTTCCGTGTTCTCCTGCTCTTGCTGCCTCAATTGCAGCGTTTAAGGCTAAAAGATTTGTCTGATCTGCTATACCAAGAACTGTCTGAACCACACTTCTAATCTCTTCTGCTTGCTTTTGCAGGGCAGCTGTATCCTGTGCTGACTTTGCATTCTGCTCGGCAACAGCTCTAATTCCATCAATGAAAAGTTGTGTCTCTTTTGCAGTATCATCAATCATCTTCCTTATCCCTGCAATTTTCTCGGCTGCCTGATTTACAACTCTGGCACCATCTCTTGCAGCTTTTTCCACGCCCTGAGCCACCTTCAAAATCCCAGCTGCTCTCTGGCCAACTTCCTGTGTGGTCTGAGCTGTATCCTCCACTACTTTTAAAGTCTCCTCACCTGTCTTTGTAGCCTCCTCTACACCCGATGCTATCTGGGCAATGGATGCTGCAAGTCTTTCTGCAATCTGATGTCTTTTTGCTGAGGTTCTTTTTATCCGCATCTCGTCCAGAGCTTTTTTAGCAAGCTTTGCCTGGCCTTTGCCATCCTCTTTCTGACCTTCTCCTGGAAGAGGAGCAAGTTTTTTGGGAACTTTTTTCTCCAGCATTGTGTCTGCCATTTTTTTTGCACCTCCTTGCATCTTTCCGTGTAAAAACATTTGACTTTTTTCTTCTTTATTTTTAACCTAAAAGGTAGGAAATTTTTTCCCACTTTTGAATGTGGTATTTACCACTAACAGTTGACATGGTGTTTTTTTTTGCCGATTTCTTAAAAAAAGACTCATAAAAAGGAACCTTTATGATCTTCTTAAACGAACACGGAAGACAGAAAAGTGCTCTTGTAAGTTCTCTTGCCTACTATTTTAAGAGCCGTTATGGATTTTCTTCTGTTACTTCCGAGATGCTGGGAGAAGATGTTTTAAGATTTATCCGAATCTTCAATCCTGATTTCATTGAAGAGGGACAGATTCTGCTCTACGTTGTGAGTATCAGTGAGCCACCCGGGAAACTTTTAAAGGATTGCCAGTTTGTCCCTGTTAAACTTACACTTTACCACCCCGAGGACACAGAGTATAAAAAACAAAATGGCCTTAAGGAGCTGAAACTTAGAATAATTCAACGCATCACGCAGGAAGCATTTGCACAGGGGGGGTCACTGAGCCAGGAAGACATAGCAAATCTTCTTTTTCTTGACAGAAGGACAGTGGTGGAATACATAAAAGAGCTTGAATCCCGTGGCATAAAAGTAGTTACCCGAGCAAGGCTTCCTCAGCTTTTGACAAGAAGTTTAAACAAACCCCAGATAATTAAAATGTTTTTTCAGGGATCAAGTGAAACAGAAATTTCCTCCTCTACAGGATATCCAAAAACCTACGTGGAAAAATACATTGACGATTTTTTAAGAGTTATACTTCTTTATCGCCAGGGAATTACACCTTCCAACATTGCCAACCTTACAGGTATCAACACTGACCTGGTTAAAGAATACTTCACCATTTACAACAGGCTAATAAGTGATGAAAAACTGTCCACTCTCGTACATAAATTTTTATCTTTTTATGAGAAATCGTCTCTCCTGAAAACCCTGAAAGCCAAAGAGCAATTTTTTTCTCCTTAGATTGTGATGCTCACCACATACTCTTTTAACATATCGGCAAATTTTCAAAAAACTTTAGACCTGGAAAGAAAAAATAAAAAGGCAGGTTATCTACATCTCTTATAAGAGGCGGGGATCCGGAGAGCCTTTCTGTATTTACAAACTGTGCGCCTTGAAAGGTGGATACCATAATCCTCAATAATTTTTTCCTGAATTAGCTTATCAGTGAGGGGAGACGAAAGAAGGTTTTTTTCAAGTTTCTCTTTCTCCTCTAAAATTACTTTCTTAACAAGATTTTTTGCCCACTGAGGGGAAAACAAAAATCCTATGGGTTTTTCCTCACCCTGAGGAGTTAGAATACTTTTATTGGAAATGCATCTGTTTACAGTGCTTGGGTGAACACCGATTCTTCTTGCAACCTCACTCTGGGTTGAGGGAAGAAGATCAATGGGGTTACCGGATTTAAAAAAGTTAAACTGCAATTTTTTAAGATATTCCAGAACTTTATAAATGCAGGTTGTGCGGCGATTTATCATCTCAATTTTTTTAAAAATGCCCTCTATTCTGCTAACTTCCTCTTTTTTTATCTTTCCTTTTTCTACAAGCTCCTCAAATCTTTTATAATTTATCTGATACCTTCCCTTTGCAAGGTATTCTCCTGTAGGTTGTATAAAAAGTTCGTCCTTTTCCCACACAAAAGATGCCACTAAGAAAAGCCTGGGTTTAAAAGGTGAAACCGAAAACGAAAAGGAGGAAGAATTTATAATCTGGTGGAGTTGGAAGTTGTTTAAAAATTCTTTAAAAATCTCCATCTCCCTGGAAGAAAAACCACATTTTTTCTTAACCTCTTCCAGACTTATTTTTCCGTAAAGAACTTTTCTGAAATTCTCCTCTCCTATGGCATTTCCCACTTTTGTTAAAAATTTCATCAGAGAAGGGTCAGAGAAAAATTTTTCCATTTCTCCGAGATTTTCCTCAGGCACTGCCTCATCTTTTAATTCAACTTTTTTTGCAACTCTTACATCGTAAAATTTCCTGTAACTTACAATCCTGTATTTTTCCTTCAAAACAGAGAAAAGAGGGTCATTTTCCACCTCTTTTACATAAAGCTCAAAATAAGGTTCGGGAAGGGATAAAAATTCTGCCACCTTAATTTCCCCTATAAGCTTTAACTGCATCTTCTGCTCAAGGTTTTGTCTTAAATAGAGTTTCTGAATCATTTTTTCGCCTCCTTATTGTATAATTAAACTCTAACATCAATAAACCTTCCCTTATCCTCAGGAAAATTTTTATTATCTTCACCTTCTCTTTTAAAAGAATCTTTTCTTTTCTTACTTAAAAATTCTTTTTTGTTCCCTTTTTTACTTTCCTTATCAAGATACTTTAAAAAATTTCTTCTATCCTGACGCGGGTCTCTCTTTAAAAGCCTGTTTATTCTCTGGGAAAAAGGTAACCTGCCAACCTCTCTTATGTGATTTAATCTCATTTTCGCCCCTTTTTACAAAGGGCAGATTAAAAAAGGCTTTTCTTCAGCTTAGAAAGAGTGCTTCTAAGTTTCAACATTACTCTGCCATGTATTTGAGATACTCTTGACTCTGAAACTCCGAGAACACGTCCTATCTCCTTGAAGGTCAGCTCTTCATAATAGTAAAGAATAATAACCATCTTCTCTCTGAAGGGAAGCTTTTCCAGAACCTCTCTTATCCTCTCTTTTATCTCTTTTTTTTCAAGAACTTCAATAGGGTTCTCAGCTTCACTGGAGGCAATTTTTTCCAGGAGAGATTTACCCTCCCCTGTCACCTCATTCTCCAGGGAAACAGGGGAAAAACAATTTACATGAGCAATTAACTTGAAAAGCTCCTCTTCACATATATTCAGCTCCTTGGAAAGCTCACCCTCAGTGGGAGCTCTCCCGAGTTTTCTCTCAAGCGAAAAATAGGCTTCCTCAAGATGTGAGGCTTTTTTCCTGAGGGAGCGAGGAATCCAGTCAAGTCTGCGAAGCTCATCTATTATGGCTCCTCTAATTCGGGGTATAGCATAAGTTTTAAATTTTATCCCCCTTGAAGGATCAAAACTTTCAACAGCTTTTAAAAGACCTATTATTCCACTGCTTATAAGGTCCTCCCGTGAAACCTGGGGAAGAGAGGCAAAAGGCAAACGGTCAACCACATATTTTACAAGAGGGAGATACTCAACGATCATTTTTTCTTTGTCAGATTCCATCTTTCACCTCTTCTGCCTTATATCTGCAAAATTCCCACCGTCTTTATTTTGACCTCAGGAACTATCTCGTTATAAGAAAGAACAACAAGAGAAGGGATAAATTTTTCCACAATCCTTTTAAAAAATGGTCTTGTCCCTGAAGAACATAAAACCACTGGCTCTTTCTGTAAAGAAAGCATTTTTTTAACAAGAGGAGAAAGTGCATCTATTATCTTCTGGACAACTGCAGGGTCAAGATTGATAAAAGAGGCCTTTTCTGTATGTTCCACTGCTTTTGATATCTCTTCTTCAAGTGAGGGAGAAAGAGTTATTGCCCATATTTCTCCCCTCTCATTCTGGTATTTTTTACTTATGGTGCGAGAAAGGCTCTGTCTTACATGCTCTGTAAGAATATCTATGTTTTTTGTCTGCCCTGCCCAATCAGCAAGTGTTTCAAGAATGGTTAAAAGGTCTCTTATGGGAACTTTTTCCCGGAGAAGATTCTGCAGCACCTTTTGCACCTCTCCAAGGCTTAAAAGATTGGGAACAAGCTCTTCCACAACCGCAGGATAATCCTGAGCGATATTATCAAGCAAGTTTTTAACCTCCTGCCTTCCCAGAAGCTCATGAGCATGATTTCTTATTATCTCAGTAAGATGAGTTATAAAGACAGAGGAGGCATTTACAACTGTATAACCTGCCTGTTCTGCCTTCTCTTTTTCCTCTTCTTTAATCCATATAGCTGGGAGACCAAAAGCAGGATCTTTTGTGGGTATTCCCTTAAGTGGCTTTTCAACCATACCTGTGTCCATGGCAAGGCAGTACTTTAACATAAGCTCTGCCTCTGCAATCTCCACTCCCCTTATTTTTATCCTGTAAGTATTTGGCTTAAGCTGCAAATTGTCCCTTATTCTTATGGGAGGAACAATTATTCCAAGCTCAAGCGCAAGCTGACGACGAACAAGTGTAATTCGCTCCAGAATATCTCCTCCCTGCGAGGTATCCACAAGAGGAATGAGACCATATCCAATTTCAATCTCAAGTGGGTCTATCCGAAGAAGTTCTTCCATGGACTCTTTTTTCTCCGGAACTTTTTCTTTCATTTCTTTTTCTTCTTCCTTTTCCTCCTTCTGCCTTAAAAAATAATATGTTGCTCCAGCAAAGAAGGATAGAATAAAAAGAGGAATTTTGGGAAGACCGGGTAAAAGGGCAAATAGAAAAAGAAGAAAGGAAACAATGGCTAAAACTTTTGGCTGACTTAGCATTTGACTTACAAAATCAAGAGCAAGGCGAGATTCAGAAGAGCTGCGGGTAATTATTATTCCCGCAGCAGTTGAAACTAAAAGAGCGGGAATCTGCGAAACCATCCCATCTCCCACTGTAAGCAGGGTATACGTATGCAGAGCTTTCTGAAAAGGCATCTTATGCTGAATAACTCCTATAGCAAGTCCTCCTATTATGTTAACAAGAAGAATTATAATAGCAGCAATAGCATCTCCTCTGACAAACCTGCTTGCTCCATCCATCGCCCCATAAAAATCTGCCTGTCTTTCTATCTCAAACCTCCTTCTTCTTGCCTCCTCCTCAGTTATAAGACCTGCATTAAGGTCAGCATCCACGCTCATCTGCTTACCAGGCATGGAATCAAGAGTAAAACGAGCAGCAACCTCAGATATACGAGTTGCCCCTCTTGTTATTACAATAAAATTAATAACAACAAGGATAACAAAAACAATAATCCCCACAACATAATTTCCTCCCACAACAAAATATCCAAAAGCCTGAATTACCTTACCTGCATATCCGTGAAGAAGGATAAGTCTTGTTGAAGCTACATTCAGGCTCAAGCGAAATAAAGTTATAAGAAGAAGAAGTGATGGAAAAACTGAAAAATCAAGAGGTCTTCTCACATACACTGTCAGAAGAAAAATCATAAAAGTTATTGCAAGATTAAAACTTAATAAAATATCAAGCAAAACTGGAGGAAGAGGTATAACAAGAACAGCTATAATACCTATTCCCGCAAGTGAAAATCCAATCTCGCTTCTTCTTGTGAGAAAAGTTAAGGTTCCTGTTGGCATTTTTATAACCTCTTGTCTTTTAATCTATAAATATAGGCAAGAACTTCTGCCACCGCCTTGTAAAATTTAACGGGAATTTCCTCTCCTATCTCAACTGATTTATAAAGCATCTGGGCAAGCCATCTGTTTTCAACAATTGGGACATTGTGTCTTCTTGCTATCTCTTTAATTTTTTCGGCTATAAAACCTCTTCCCTTTGCCACAACAACCGGTGCATTCATCTTTTCTCTTTCATATTGTAAAGCAACAGCAATATGAGAAGGGTTTGTGATAACTACATCCGCTTGAGGAACTTTCTGCATCATTCTGGACCTTAACATCTGTCGCTGAAGTCTTCTTATTCTGCTTTTTATAAGAGGGTCTCCTTCTGTCTGTCTTATTTCTTCCTTTAATTCCTCCCTTGTCATTCTGAGTTCTCTTTCATATCCTCTTTTCTGGAAAAGATAATCTAAAAAAGCAAGAGGGACCACCGCAAGACACAGATAAAGCAAAAGTTCCAATAAAAGATTGAAGGTGGCAAGAAAAATTCTTGGTATCTGCTGTCCTGTTAAAGAGAAAATAAAAGGAAGTTCTCTTTTTAACACAAGATAAGCAAAAGTTCCAATAAAACTTATTTTCAGGATGGAGATAAAAAGTCTCACAAGAGCTTGTTTTGAGAAAAGACGCTTTAAACCTTTTACAGGGTTAATCCTGTCAAAATCCGGAACAAGAGGGTAAAAGCTGAAGACAAAGCCAACCTGGGCTATGTTAGAAACAAAACCCACAACAAGAAAGAATAAAAACAGAGGTAAAAGTAAGATGCCTGTGTAAAGGAGCGCCTTTCTGAATATGAAACAGGCATCCCATGGGTTTTGGGCAAAGAGGTAAAACTCATTCAGGAATTTTTGAAAAATAGAAAAAAGCCTTACAAGAAGAGACCAGCCAAAAAATCTGAATAAAAGCACACTCCCTGCAAGCATAACCGCTGAATTCACCTCAATACTTTTTACCACATGTCCTCTGCTTTTTGCCCGCCGTCTTCTCCGCGGAGTTGGCGGATGAATCTTATCCTCTTCCGGCATTTTAAATTTTTCCTCCTGCAACTACAAGAAGCAAAGTAAGATTTTGATAAATTTCCCCAAAAAGATTTTCAAGGAAGTAGAGAAAATAGGGCATGGATAAACCAATCACAATAATCCCAATCATAATTTTTAAAGGAAGCGAAATCATAAAGATATTCACCTGGGGTATTACTCTATTTATAACTCCCATAACTATCTGCACAAGAAAAAGGGTAAGAATTACCGGAACACCTCCCTTCAGAGAAATGACAAACACGCTTCCAACAAGATTTGAAAGCTTTTTTACAAGGGGAGCTGAAATATAAAATTTACCAATAGGGATTAATTTAAAACTGTCAAAGAGAGCCTTAAGGCAAAAGTAATGAGCATTAAGAGAGAGAAAAATCATCATAGCAAGGATATTCTTGAATTGAGAGATAACTGATAAATTTACCTCCTCCTGAAGGTCAAGAAGCTCAGCCATACCAAGTCCCATCTGAAACCCTATGATTTGACCTGCAAGTTGCACACCTATAAAAAGAACTCTCACCCCATATCCAATTAAAAGTCCCACTCCCACCTCGCCTGCAAAAAGAAGAAAATACTCAAAAAAGTGAGAGGGCAGTATAAAATTTTGAGAAAATTCAGAGGCTGAAAATACAAGAAAACCTAAAACAATAGCAAAGGCTACCTTTACCTGTCTTGGTAGAAAAGAAGAACCCAGTAAAGGCATACTCATGAAAAGCCCGCTTATTCTTGCAACACAAAACCAGAAAATAACAATTCCCTCAAGAGACAAGAGTTTTTCCATAGCAAATCACTTCATTAAAAATCCTATGCCAAGATATAAAGTTGAGGTGTAGTGAATCATAATCTTCAACATCCAGGGAAAAAGAAAATAAATAACAACTCCCACCGCTATTATTTTGGGAATAAATGTGAGAGTCATTTCGTGAATCTGGGTAATAGCCTGAAATATACCTATTATAAGTCCCACCACAAGACCTATCAAAAGAGGGGGAAGACATATAAGTCCGGCTGTCAGAATTGCCCTTCTTCCTATCTCGGCTGCAAGCTCTGGAC
>JAGHCI010000090.1:0-3543 GCA_021160545.1 Candidatus Aerophobota bacterium
AGGATATTATAAGTCTTGTGAAAAAAGCAGGAGATGAAATTTTAGAGATATACGAAAATCAAAGTGGACTGAGAACCTATAAAAAAAGAGATAGTTCTCCTGTTACAGAGGCTGACTTTTTATCACAGAAGATTATTTTAAAGGGACTTAAAAAATATGGATGGAAAATCTTATCTGAGGAAACAGAGGACGATTTATCCCGGCTTGGAGAGGATAAAATATGGATAGTTGATCCTCTTGATGGGACAAGGGAATTTTTAGATAAAAAAGGAGAATTTTCTGTTATGGTGGGACTTGTTGTGAGAGGGGAACCTGTTTTAGGAGTTGTTTACAAACCCTGCGGGGGAAAAATTTACTTTGCAGAGAAAGGGAAAGGAGCTTATTTAAAAGAAAATGGGAAAGATCCTGTAAAACTCGAGGTTTCCTCTACATCCTCCCTTTCAGAAGCACATCTTCTTGTGACAAGGTCCCACTTTGATGGACTCGAGAAAAAATTTGTTCAAAATTGCAGGCCAAAAAAAGTAACCCCTATGGGAAGTATAGGTGTTAAGTTGGGACAGATTGCAGAAGGAAAAGCAGATTGCTATGTCACCTTAAGTAATAAAACATCTGAGTGGGACATATGTGCTCCGGAGATTATTTTAAAGGAGGCGGGAGGGAAAGTGACTGATTTAAAAGGAGAAAATTTTGTTTATAACAGAAAAGAGGTGAAAAATTTAAATGGAATTGTAGCAAGTAATGGAAAAATCCACAATCAACTACTTTCTTCGGGAAGAAAAATTTTGGGAGAATTTTAAAAGAAAAAAATGCTTGATTTCAAGACCTGACCCCAATTGTTCTACAATTTCTTAAGAAACTGGGGATTAATATAAAAGGGGTTTTTATTTTCCAGCTCAACAAGAGGCTCACCAGAAGGAGATATATCCTTTACCACACCCACCTCGCCAATATGAACAATACCTACTCCAGGGATGCTGAGAGACCTTGTGACCTGCACCCTGTCGTTTTTCTTAAATCTTACAAGAGGTGACTTAAATGCCCATGTAGACATTTTGACCTCCGAGGTTTGGTTGATTTATTCATTTAACTATATTATATTTTAAAAAATATTTAAAATTTGATAAGTGGCACAAATGCAAATTCAAGGTGACAAAATCAAAGACAAAAGCTCCTTAAATTCTGGATATTTTAGACTGTATTTTCCGGGGAGATTTTCAAAAGGTTTTTTCGTAAAATTTACAGGAGGATGGGATGTTGAAGAAAAAACTCCTCCTTGTATTTTTTAGTGGTTTTATCTTTTTACTCCTTATAATATCCTCGGCTTCTCCACAGAGGCGTGTAAGTATAAATGAGATAGCCTGGGGAGGAACAAAAGCAAATCCTTATGATGAGTGGATTGAACTTAGAAACAACACAGAAAAAGACATCTTGCTTGATGGATGGAAGCTTTTAAGTGAAAGCGGGAAAATTTGCATTCTTCTTTCCGGCATTATACCTGCAAAAGGTTTTTTCCTCCTTGAAAGAAGTGATGATAATACAATAAGTGATATTCCCTGTAACATGATCTATAGAGGAAATCTCTCCAACAAAGGTGATACCTTAAAACTTATAAATGAAAAAGGTGAGATTGAGGATACGGCAAACAAAGACGGAGGCAGGTGGCCAGCAGGATGTGGCTCTCCTGAGTACATATCAATGGAGAGGGTTAATCCTCTGGGAGAAGATATTCCTTCCAACTGGAAAAACAACGACTGTAAAACAGTATGCGGGCTTGATGTAAAGGGGAATCCTATCTCCGGAACACCTGCATCTGAGAATTCAGTTTTTCTTAACTTTCATTGACCTTGTTGACCTCGAAGATGAGAGGGAAAATAATAAGTCTCAAAAATCAAATTAGGGGAAAAAGATGGAAAAAGAAAAAATAATTGAACAAATAAAAAAACTAAAAAAAGAAAAAAAGGCCATAATTCTTGCCCATAACTATCAAATTGGAGAAATTCAGGACATAGCTGACTTTGTTGGTGACTCTCTTGAACTCAGCAAGAAGGCAGCAGGTGTATCCTGCAGGATAATTGTCTTTTGCGGGGTGCGCTTTATGGCAGAGACAGCGAAGATCTTATCTCCCGAAAAAAAAGTTCTCCTTCCAAAAAAAGAGGCAGGATGCCCCCTGGCTGACATGATAAAAGCTGAAGAGGCAAGAAAACTAAAGCAAATGTATCCTGATGCAGAGATTGTTGCCTATGTTAACACAAACGCAGAGGTTAAAGCAGAAAGTGATATCTGCTGCACATCGGCAAATGCTGTGGAAGTGGCAAGGAAAATTAAGGTGGAAAAAATAATATTTGTTCCGGATAAAAATCTTGCAAGCTATGTTGCAAAAAATCTTCCTGAAAAAAGGATAATACCTTTTCAGGGATACTGCTATGTTCACGATAAAATAAAAAAAGAGGATATAGCAAAAGCAAAAGAAAATCATCCTGATGCAAAGGTAATTGTTCACCCAGAGTGCAGACCCGAAGTTATAGAAATAGCTGACATGGTAGCAAGCACAGGCGGAATGATAAGGTTTGCAAAAGAATCTTCTGCAAAAAAATTTATAATCGGAACAGAGGAGGGAATTATCCACCGTCTAAAAAAAGAAAACCCTGAAAAGGAATTTTTCCCCATTTTTCCTCTTCCTGTCTGTAAAGATATGAAACTTACAACTCTTGAGGATGTGTATCTGGCTTTAAAAGAAGAAAGATATGAGATTGAAATTGAGGAAAGTATTAGAAAAAAAGCAAAAAAAGCTCTTGATAGAATGCTCCAGTGAAAAGAAAAACTTCAGGTTGGAGGAAAAATTGGGTGTTGATAAAAGAAGCTGTCTTTTGATAAAACCGGGGATTCTTGATTATAAAAAAGCGCTTAACCTGCAGGAAAGTATACTTAAGGCTAAAAAAGAGGGGAAAATAGAAGAAGAGGTCCTGATTTTCCTTCAGCACCCTCCCACCATAACAATAGGAAAAAAAGGCTCTTTAAATGAAATCTTAATGGACACCTCAAAACTCAAGCAAAAAGGTATATCCATCTACAATACAGGAAGAGGAGGCAGAGTAACCTACCACGGTCCGGGACAGATTGTTGGTTATCCAATTTTTGATTTAAGAAAACACAAAAAAGACCTTCATCTTTATCTAAGAAACCTTGAGGAAGTTATTATAAAATCTCTTTCAGATTTTGGAGTTAAGGCAGGAAGAAAAAAAGGCCTGACAGGTGTATGGGTAAATGAAAAAAAAATAGCATCAATTGGGGTACAGGTGAAAAACTGGATCAGCATGCATGGTTTTGCTTTAAATGTAAACTGTGATCTTTCCTATTTCAAACTCATTCAGCCCTGCGGAATGCAGGCAGAGGTTATGACCTCATTGAATAACATACTCCAAAATAATGTGGAAATTGAAAGGGTGGAGGAAAGTCTTGTTAAGAATTTTAAAAAGATATTTCACCTTACCTCCATTAAAATAGATACCTCTTTTTACAAGAGTTATCTTCTTGTATCTTAAA
>JAGHCI010000134.1:0-10209 GCA_021160545.1 Candidatus Aerophobota bacterium
AAATAGAGGTTACCCTATGGGAGAGAATAGGAGAAGAAGAAAATTACAAAAAAGGAAAAAAACTATTTGAAGGACCTGTAAAGGACTTCTGGGATTCACAATCTTACCTTGAAAAAAACAAAGGAATTCTTGCCTGGGATAAAATTCCAGGAATAAAATTTGAAGATAGAAAAATGGGCATTATGGAAGTAAGGGTTCATTTAAAACAGGGAAATTTTAAAGACATAATCGATGATGTAAAATTATTCCCCGAAAAGGAGGAAAAGTAATGGAAGAAAAAGAGATATTTCTATCAGCACATACAATGAAAATCCTTGCCAAAAGGGAGCTTTTATCAAGTCTGTACGGATGGGGGTTATATATAGCAATATTTATCTCCTTTCTTGTATCTTCCTTTATCCTGAAAAATTTTCTCCAGGGGATAAGAGAAAATAACATTTTTATTTCCTCTTATCCTCTTAACTTTCCTCTTTTTACCTCGGTTGTAATTATATCTCTTTACCTTGTCATCGTTTCTGCCATATCTATATCAAGAGAAAGAGAACAGGGGACACTGGAAGTTTTATTTTACGGTCCTGTATCTTCTTTTTCTTTCTTAATGGGAAAATACATCACGGATATGCTTCTTTACTTTATAATCCTGGGCTTTTTTGCCATTTACTTTTTAGGAGTGTCTCTTCTAACCAACCTGGGCTTTACCATTGCTCTTGTTAAAGCCTTTGTTGTATCAATATTTCTTGCTTCATGCGTGATAAGTTTTGGTCTTTTTATATCCTCTCTCACAGGAAAAGTAAGAAGCTCTATAGTGTGGCTCATAGGTATACTACTTGCATTTCTTGGTATATGGTTTCTCCAGAACATCTTTCTACGCATCCCTTCTGAAGCTCTTTCTTCGTGGATGCGATACCTGCAGAAAACAATAGGTATAATTTATCACTTTGTAAACTGGGTATCTCCCTTTTCTTACCTTTCAAGAGGGATGGAATCAATATGGCTTGGAAGCTTGAAACCGTTTTTACTTAATATTCTCTACTCTGTTCTTTACACTGTGATTTTACTGGCTCTGTCTGTTCACATCTTGAGAGCAAAGGGGGTAAGAGCATGAAAAAATCTATTTTAAAAATAATAATTTCAATATTAGCACTAATTTTCATATCAACCCAGGTTTTTGCACAGGAAAAAAAAGAGGAAGAGGGAGTTTCAATAAACCTTGCTCCTTTGCGTCAGGAACAGCTGGTTTACAGTTTAAATGTATTTGATGGAAAGGGATGGAGTGGAGGATTTGTCCCTAAAACAGAGAATACCATTTATCTTATAGCAGATAAAAAAAGCGCTATCTGTGCTAAAAAGACTCTTGTTTATTTCTGGCCCATAACTGCAAAATACATGGCAGCCTGGAGAACTTTAAATGAAGACATAGAGGGAACTCTGGAGGTTATAAAAGACGGAAAAGTCATAAAGAAACTTCAAAAAGAAGATACCGTCCTGTGTTATCCAGAAGGATACTGGGGTGAAAAAAATGTCCTTTATAAAGGTGAAGAGGCGAGAAACTGGTACAATAAATACAAGGATGCAGAAAAGAAATACTATGACGAGTTAAAAAAATACTATGATGCAAGGATGGAATACAGAAAAAAACTGGAGGAGTTTTTTGAAGAAGTTAAAAAGAGAAGAGAGGCAGGAGAAAAAGGTCCCTTAAACATTGAAATACCAAAAGAGCCTGAACCTCCAAGGGCACCAGACTTTTACGTCACAGAGCCTAAAAAATACTATGTGTTAAATCTTCCTGCAGGAAGGTATAAGATAAGAGTTAGAGCAGGAGATGGAACTATTGTAGAGGGAAGCGAAAAGGACGTCTTAGTATTTACTGCCCGGCGAAGAGGAGGGGTGGGATATGAAATAATCCCGGGCAATCGCTGGACACAAAAAGAAGAGTGCAATGATCCTGCTCAGACAATATACGCTGCTGGAAAAAATGTTCTTTACTTCAGACCTTATAGCCAAGATGAATACAACGAGCTTTACCATAACAAACTCCTTGACCCTCAAAATGAAGGAAGGATTGAGAACTGGAAATGGGTTCATACAGAACCCATTAAAAATGTTTACCTTACTCTTTTTGGCAGAGAGAAAATTCTGGATGTAGAAGAAAAACCCTATAAGGTAAAACAGATACCGGGTCCTGAGCTTGGTTACAATATTGTTGAATTTAAAGAAGAATATCCAGGAGAAAAACCAACATTCACAGGATATCAGCTTATCCTATCAGAGAACCTGCGGGAAAAAAGCTATAAAATTTATCTACAGAGTAAAGAAAAGAATAATGAAAACCTCTCAGGAAGTGAAAGAGAAATAAGGATTATTAAAAAGGAGAATGCAAACTTTCTTTATTACCTCTCACTTTTCCCACTTGCCGTGGGAGGAGTGGTCTTTGCTATAAGAAGAAGAAAGATAGAAAAATAAAAAGTCCCCCACAAACTAAGCAAAAATAAGGGGTTTTTCTCCTCGAAGAGCTTTTTCTACCATCTTCAGAGCGCAGAATTCCCCACACATGGTGCAAACATCTCTAATTTTTGGCGTTGCAGACTCCCTCATCTCTTTTGCAAGTTCAGGATCAATGGAAAGCTCTATTTGCTTTTCCCAGTTTCTCTTTTCCCTGTTTTTTGCCATCTCAAGGTCCCAGTAAAATGCATTCCCTATCCCTTTGCTTAGATCCCCTATATGAGCAGCAATCCTTGCTGTAATTACTCCCTCCTTCACATCCTCTAAGGTCGGAAGTCTCAAATGTTCACCTGGGGTAACATAACATAAAAAATCAGCCCCAACGCTTGCAGCATAAGCCCCACCAATTGCAGAGGTAATGTGATCATATCCTGGAGCAACATCTGTAACAACAGGTCCTAAAACATAAAAGGGAGCATTGTGGCAAAGTTTTTTCTCCAGAATAATATTGGTCTCAATTTCCTTAAAAGGTATATGTCCTGGACCCTCTATCATGACCTGAACACCGGCATCTAAAGCTTTTTGTGCCAGCTCTCCCAAAAATATAAGTTCCTGGACCTGAGCTCTATCTGTTGAATCTGCTATACATCCCGGCCTTAAACCATCTCCAAGACTTAAGGTAACATCATATTTTTTTGCTATCTCAAGCAGTCTTTCAAATTCAGAATAAAGAGGATTTTCTTTCTCATTGGCAACCATCCAGCAAGTGAGAAAAGCTCCACCTCTGCTTACTATTCCACCGACTCTTCCTTCTTTTCTCAAACGCTCAAGGGTACTCTGGGTAACCCCGCAATGAACAGTCATAAAGTCAACTCCATCCTTTGCCTGACGCTCTATAACTTCAAAAATCTTCTCAGGAGTCATGTGAATTATGCTTCCCTTCTCATGAATTGTTTCTACTGCTGCTTGATAAATAGGCACCGTCCCAAGAGGAAGAGTGGTATTTTTTATTATACTCTGACGAATTTTATCAAGATCTCCTCCAGTGCTAAGATCCATCACCGTATCACTTCCAGCTTTTTCTGCTACTTTAAGCTTTTTAATTTCATAATCAAGATCAACAATATCAGGAGAGGTTCCAATGTTAGTGTTAACTTTTGTCCTTAATCCCTTACCAATACCCTTTACGGAGATATTCTGACGAAGTTTATTTTTTGGAATAATCACCTCTCCCTTTGCAATTTTTTCCAGAAGTTCGTCTTCTTTAATTTTCTCTTCCTGGCACACCTTCTTCATTTCAGGGGTAATATTACCCCTTTTTGCATGTTCAAGCTGGGTCATTTAATTCTCCTTGTTTAAACTAAAACTTTTGATCAAATTTTTAAGTTCTAAAAAAGCTTTTTTAAAGGCAAATTCGTCCACAGAAAATGGCAAATTTTTAATTCGTCGGTCACTGCAAACTTTTGCTGCGATCTCCTCTATCTCACCCTCTTCAAAATAGACACCTCTTTCTTCCATGCTCAAGGGAAGACCTACCTCTCTGTAAAGCTTCAAAACTTCCTTTATAAAATCCTCTTTTTTCCCTTCCAGAATAAACTGTATCAAAACACCAATTGCCACTCTCTCCCCATGCAAGGTGCAGGAGGCTTTACGCACACCACATAGGGCATAATTAAAAGCATGCGCTGCAGCTGACCTGAAATCTTTCCCTCCTATTCTACCTATAAGACCACTAATAAGTATATTCACCTGAACAATATATTCAACCTCTTTAGAACATATGTTGCTATCTGCATCTTTCCTTGCCTTCGAGCCGAATTTTTTTATAGCTCTGTAGGTATAATTTGAGAGATTCAAAGCAAGATCCGCCATAAGGGTTTTATCTTTTAAGATCAAAGTGGGTTTTCCCTCAAACCATTTGGCAAGAGAATCACCCATACCAGCCGATAAAAGCCTTGAAGGAGCCTCGGCTATAATTTGGGTATCAACCAGAACAAGATCAGGAGACCTCCCGAGCTCTTTTGTCCCAAGATAATAGCCCTCTTTTGAATAGAGGGGACAAGAAGAGGCCCATGCTGCACAGGTGGCAGCACTTGTAGGAAAACTTACAAAAGGCAGGCTGGTATAAAATGCTGCTGCTTTTGCTGTGTCAATGGCTTTGCCACCTCCACAACCCACAACAAAATCATGTCCACCCTTTTTTATAGCTTCAATGACCTTAGAAATCTCTTCCTCACAACACTCTCCCGAAAAAGGAAAAATCTTGAAGGAAAAATTGTGTCTTTCTAAATTTTCCTTTAGTCCCTTTTTAAGTATAATTTTCTCAACAAGATGATCTGCTAAAAAAAGCGGATTTTTCCCAAACTTTCCTAAAAAATCCCCTATCTTAAAAATTAACCCTTTTTCCTGAATATAATTAGAAGGAGCAAGCACCAGATTCATTTCAAGCTACAACTTTATTCCCGCTACTTCCAAAACTGCTTCCTCTTTTGGAGGAACAACTTTTGGAGAAGGGGAGTTTCTTATGGCTATATCGGGGTCTTTTAATCCATGACCGGTTAATATACAAACCAGATTAATTTCTTCTCCTGAGTAACTTTTGAAAAATCCTTTTTTATGAAGCTTTATAACACCAGCAAGGCTTGCAGCAGAAGCAGGCTCAACAAAAATTCCCTCTTTGCTGGCAAGCAGTTTATAAGCCTGAATAATTTCCTCATCCTCCACCTTCTCAATTAAACCTCCTGATTCCTGTGCTGCAGCAATTGCTTCCTTCCACCGAGCAGGATTACCTATCCTGATAGCAGTGGCAATTGTTTGAGGGTTTTTAAAAGGGTATCCTTCCACAAGAGGGGCTGCACCTGCAGCCTGGAAACCCAAAATTTTTGGTAAAAAATCTATTTTACCTATATTTTTGTATTCCTTATATCCCTTCCAGTAAGCAGTGATATTTCCCGCATTTCCAACTGGCATAGCCTGAAAATGAGGAGCCTGACCCAATACATCGCATACCTCAAAGGCTGCTGTTTTCTGTCCTTCAATTCTGTCAGGATTTAAAGAGTTAACAAGAGCAACAGGATATTTGGAAGTTATCTCTCTTACAAGTTCTAAAGCATCATCAAAATTTCCCTTCACAGCTATAACCTTTGCCCCGTGTAAAAGAGCCTGAGAAAGTTTTCCCAAAGCTATAGCCCCTTCTGGAATAAGGACAATACAGTCAAGACCTGATTTTGCAGCGTAGGCAGCAGCAGAAGCAGAAGTATTGCCCGTGGAGGCACACATTATAGCTTTTGCTCCTCTTTCAAGAGCACAACTTACAGCGACCGTCATTCCCCTGTCTTTAAAAGAAGAGGTAGGGTTTAATCCTTCGTACTTCAGGTAAATATTAATGTTTTTGCCAAGTAGACTGGAAATATTTTTTGCTGGAATTAAAGGCGTATTTCCCTCAAGCAAGGTTACAACAGGAGTCTTTTCTGTAACCGGTAAATACTTAAAATAATGTTTTATAACACCTTCCCACTGCATTTTACCCTCGCAAGAATTATTTAAAAGTCCATTATATTCCAAAGAAAAGACACGTCAAATATCCCAGCTTTCCTCCATATCCTTTCTTCCTCTTAAGGCATGGGTAAGAGTTATCTCGTCGGCAAATTCAAGATCTCCCCCTGCAGGAAGTCCGTGAGCAAGTCGGCTAACTTTGACCTTGAAGGGAGAAAGAAGCTTAAAAAGGTATATTGCAGTTGCCTCTCCTTCTGTATCAGGGTCTGTAGCCAGGATAATCTCCTTCACCTTTCCTTCTTTTACTCTTTCGAGGAGGCTTTCAATATTCAAGTCTTCAGGATTTACTCCTTTTAAAGGGGAAATTGCCCCTCCTAAAACATGATACAAGCCCCTGTATTCTCTTATCTTTTCAAACAGAAAAACATCCTGAGGTTCCTCAACTACACAAATAACACTTTTATCTCTTCCCTCATCTTTACAAATAGCACAGGGGTCTTCCTCTGAAAAATTATTGCAGATAGAACATCTTTTAACCTTATCTTTCACCGCCCTGATAGCCTCTATAAGCCGTAGAGTTTCATTTTTTGGCTGTTTTAATATATGAAAGGCAAGTCTTCTTGCACTCCTCTCACCAATCCCAGGAAGTCTTGTGAGTTGATTTATAAGCCTTTCAAGAGAGCCCACACTGTACATAAGATTATCCTTTAAGGATTAAATATGCCGGGTAAGTTTAAATCAGATAAACCAAGCTCACCCGCTACACTACTTATCTTCTCCTTTATCCTCTCTTGAGCCTTTTTTATTGCATCGTTTATAGCAGCTATTACGAGATCCTCCAGCATCTGAATATTTTCCTTCTCCAGAAGACTTTTTTCTATCTTAATATCAACTGCCTCAAGCTTACCATTTAAGGTAACCTCTACCATACCTGCACCACTTGAGCCAACAATTTTCTCTTTTGCAAGCTCATTTTGAATTTTCTTTATCTCTCCCTGAAGTTTCTGAAAATCTCTAAATAACCTGAAGAAATTGGGTATCATATTTTACCTCACTTTGCCACTATTTCACCATCAAATATCTCTATTGCCTGAGCAATTATCTCACGCAAGTGATTTTCTCTTTTTTGCTTTGACTTTTCAGAAGAAATATATTTAAATTTAAGGGAAAAATCTTCCGGGAAAACTTTTTTTAACTCCTCATAAATTACTCTCCTGTTATCTTTTTCTTCAAGTGTCTCTTTAATAAAATTGGCACCGGAACCCAAAACAATACACTTTTCCTCTATTGACATAATCTGCATCTTCTCCAGGAAACTACCAAGACTCCTCTTTCTCTTTTTAACTGCCTCCACCACCTTTCTCCATTTTTCAAGGCATTCCTCCTTATCCGAAACATTTCTTTCCTCAGGTACGCTCTGTACCCAAAAAATATCGTCTTTTTTAACAGCTTCTTGCTCCCTTTTTTCCTCCTTTATATCCAGATGACTCTTTTTTTTCTCTTTTACATGAGAAGACACAGAACTTTTTATTTTTTCCTCCAGATCAAGAATTTTCCCGAAAATTGAGGCAAGGTGAGGATCTTTTTCTTTAACCTCTTCCACCTCCACCTCAAAGGAAGAAAGCTTAACCATAAGCATCTCAAGGTAAATTTCAGGAACCGCAGAAAAACGAACCTCCCTCTCTGCAAGAGAAAGCTTTTCTACGAAACTCATCAGCTCCTTCAGAGTGAAATAGTTACTTTGCTTTTCAAGCAAATCCTCATATTTTAAAGGAAAATAAAGAAGCTCCTTTTCCCCCAATTTAAACATCGCAAGGTCTCTTAACCAGTGAAGCCATCCCTTTACTATCCATTGAGGATTTTTTCCCTCTTTCAGAAGAGCGTGTAAGAGTTTTATGTTAGAAAGAGGTCTTCGGTGATAAAGGTTCTCGGTGAATTCAGCGAGAAAATCGGTTTCTATCATACCCAATATACTTACAACATCTTTTTCTTCTATATTTCCCTGGGTATAAGAGACAAGTTGATCTAAAATCTTCTCTGCATCCCTCATACTGTTCTCAGAGGCTCTGGCAATAAGTTGCAGAGCATCTTCACTTGCTTTAACCTTCTCCTTATCAATAATCTGCTTCAGCCTTTCTACAATATCGGAAAATCCTATCTTATTGAAATCAAATCTCTGACAGCGAGAAATAATTGTTGAAGGAACCTTTTCCGGATCTGTCGTGGCAAATATAAAAACAGCATGAGAAGGTGGTTCTTCAACAGTTTTTAAAAGAGCGTTAAAGGCAGGCTGAGTCAGCATGTGAACCTCATCAATTATGTAAACTTTAAATTTCCCCTTCATAGGAGAAAGATTTATTTTTTCTCTTAAATCTCTTACTTCCTCTATTCCTCTATTAGATGCTCCATCTATTTCAAGAACATCAAGAGACTGGCTTCTGCTTATCTCAATACAGTTTGAACATTTGTTGCAAGGGAAAGGTGTTGGACCTTTTTTACAATTTAAAGCTTTGGCAAGGATACGAGCAGTGCTTGTTTTTCCAGTCCCGTGAGGACCGGCAAAAAGGTAGGCATGATTAATTCTACCAAGAGATATGGAATTTATAAGAGTTTTAGTTATATGATCCTGACCAACAATCTCCTGGAAAGTTTGAGGTCTCCATTTCTGTGTTAAGACCTGATAGGTCACACCTTGCTCCCGACTGGTGGAGATGGGGGGATTCGAACCCCCGACCTCTTGCGTGCAAAGCAAGCGCTCTCCCACCTGAGCTACATCCCCGGCTTTCTATAATTTTAAAAAAATCTCTGCGAAAGGCAACCTGATTTTAACTCAAATTTTCCATTTGACAAAAATGATGTTTTTTGTTAGTGAATATAACCCGAAAAAAAATTGGGAGGAAAAAGAATGGATCATCTTCATCATCTCCACAAATATCCCCAAGATATTGTAAAGCGTTATGAGGGAAATCCCATTATAGACCGAGATGATATCCCCTTTGCCTGTAACACAGTTTTTAACGCAGGGGCTGTAAAATACAAAAATCAGTATATTCTTCTTTTGAGAGTAGAAACACTTGAGGGAAAATCCTGCTTTGTTCTGGCAAGAAGCTTAAATGGCTATGACTTTGAAATAGAAAAAAATCCTGTAATGTATCCCTCAAAGGAGGAACCCTTCGCCACTTATGAAAAAAGAGGAGTGGAGGATCCAAGAATTACCTTTTTTGAAGAAGAGGGAAAATACTACATCCTTTACACCGCTTATTCAAAATATGGACCAAGGATTGCTATCACTGAAACATCCGACTTTAAAAATTTTAAAAGACTTGCTCTTGTATCTCAACCAGGAAACAAAGATGCGGTTCTTTTTCCTGAGAAAATAAACAACCTTTACGTTCGTTTTGACAGACCTTCAACTGGTCCCACTGCAGATATGTGGATATCTTTCTCTCCTGACCTCATTTACTGGGGCAGGTCAAAAGTTGTAATGGAAGTACGTCCAGGGTTCTGGGATTCAGGCAAAATAGGAGCTGGAGCACCTCCTATTAAAACTGAAAAAGGCTGGTTGGAGATATACCACGGAGCGAAAGGGACAGGAGCAGGCAAGATATATCGCCTGGGTTGCGCGCTCTTTGATCTTGAAGATCCCAGCAGGCTAATAGGAAGATCGAATATACCTATAATCTCTCCAAAGGAGTATTACGAAAGGACAGGAGATGTTCCCAATGTTGTATTTACATGTGGACTCGTTGTAGAAGATAATGGGGAAGTGAAAATTTATTACGGTGCAGCAGATACCTCCATCTGCGTTGCTACCTGCAGACTTCAGGATCTTATAGATAACTGTACGCCCCTTACCTAATTTTATTAAGAGTTTGCATCGTCCGAGTTGAGATTTTTTCTGACACAAATAGAGGCACTTGTAACTACATCGTAACCATGAAAATTTGAAGGTTTTTCTTTTGGCAAAACTCGTTTGAAGGAATCCTTTACGATAGAAAACTTCTTAAATGCCTCTAAGGGGAGTTTATTAAAAGAAAAAAATGCAAGAAAGCCCACTGCAACTCCTGCTATTATGTATTTTGAAAACTTCCTCATTAAAAACCTCCTTTTAATTTTAAAGGGTAAGTTCAAATTATAAATTTTTATGACTTTCTGTCAATTATCCGCATTAAAGATGTCAATTAAATTTTAAAATTTCACTTATTTTATAGTGATTTAAACTTTAAAATTTCACCTCTTACATCCTTGTCTGGAGAATAGAATCTTCCATAT
>JAGHCI010000099.1:0-5391 GCA_021160545.1 Candidatus Aerophobota bacterium
AGGTTTGCACCTGTTGCATCTGCCCCATATTCTCTTGTGCGGGATATAGCAAGCTGGACAATCAATGCAGCAATAGGGGCAAGAATGGAAAGAAGCAGAAGTCCGAGAACTCCTCCTGCACTATCTTCATCACTTGTTCCAGCTCCAAGAAAAGCAGCCCACCTTGCCCAGTAGGCAATTGTCATAATTGCTCCCGCAATAGTTGCTGCAATTGTGGATATAAGGATATCTCTATTTTTTATATGAGAGATTTCGTGAGAAATAACTCCTTCTATCTCCTCAGGATTTAGAAGATTTAAAAGGCCTCTTGTTACAGCTATTGATGAATGTTTGGGGTTTCTTCCTGTGGCAAATGCATTGGGAACATCAAGAGGGACAAGCCAGAGTTTTGGTTTTGGGATCTTTGCAGCAATAGATAATTTTTCCACCATCCTGTGAAGTTCTGGATTATCCTGGGGCAAAATTTCCTTTGCTCTATACATACCAAGAACTATCTTATCACTCCACCAGTAGCTTACAATATTCATTATGAGGGCTATCAGGAAGGCAAAAAAAGCCCCTGCTACCCCTGCTATCATTCCTCCTATCCATACGAGGAGTAAAGTTAGAATTGTTAGAAGTAAAAAAGTTTTCAGGTTGTTCATCTCCTACCCTCCTAAGGCAAAACCTTCTTTTACATGATATCCTTTTATAAAATCATAAGCATCTATTTTTGACTTACCAGGAAGCTGAACTTTTTTAACTAAAAGGTAACCCTTTCCTGTTTTAACGATAAAACCTCTATCTTTTATTATTTTCACCACGCTTCCGGGCATTCCTTTTTTGTTGTTGGAGAAGTTTTCCAGAATTTCTGTTTCCCAGATTTTAAGAGGATAAAATCTTTCCCGGTAGAAAAACTCGGTAAAAGCTCCCGGAAAAGAATTTAATCCTCTCACAAGGTTGTGGATTTCCCATGCTGACTTTTCCCAGTTTATCTTTCCCATATCTTTTTTTATCTTCGGTGCATAGCTTGCTTTTCCCACCTGAGGTCTTAAATCAATCTTTCCTTTTTTAATTAAGTCAATAGCTTCAATTAAAGCTTCTGCTCCAATATGAGATAATTTTTTGCTTAAGCTATCCGAAGTATCATTCGCAGCTATAAGGACTTTTTTTTGCAGGATAATTTCTCCTTCATCAACTTTTTCTGTCATTTTTTGTACCGTAATTCCTGTATATTTTTCGCCTTTAATAATTGCCCAGGGCACAGGTGCAGGACCTCTATATTTGGGTAAAAGAGATGGATGGAGGTTAATTGGAAAAAATTTAGGGATATTTAATAATTTTCCAGGAAGAATTTTACCAAAAGCAACTACCACTATCAGGTCAGGACGAAGTTTTTCAATCTTTTCCAGAAAACAGAGCTTGTTTAAATTATCTGGTTGATAAACGGGGATATTTTTTTGAAGAGCCTTCACCTTTACAGGTGGAGGACTAATTTTTTTCCCTCTTCCTCTGGGTTTATCAGGTTGCGTAACTACTGCTACTACCTTTTCCTTTTCTGCTAATTTCTCCAGTGACGGACAGGAAAACTCAGGTGTCCCAATAAAAACAACAGAGAGTTTGCCTTTACTCATCACCCTGCTCCTTTGTGAGGGAAAAAACTTTTGAGTCTTCATCCTCAGAGGGGAATCCTCCTGAATACTTTGGGTCTTCTGTAAAGAAGGCCCGCCATACCCAGAGTTAGATTCCCGATGGTTAAGTGTTGGCTCAAAGTTTTTTCTCACAAAAGGAGCAGGGCTTATAGGCTATTCAATCTCTCAAGTTTGCGCATTTTTCTTCTTTGCCTTCTTATAGCCTTAAGCCTTTTTTTTCTTTTTCTCTCTGTTGGTTTTTCATATTCTTGATGTTTCTTTATTTCAGAGGTTAAACCTGATTGTTGACACTCTATCTTAAATCTTTTTAAAGCTTGGGAAAAGGAACCGTAATCATCCACCCTCACTTCAACCAACTTTTTTCCACCTCCTTGCCTCAAATAGGATAACATCTGTCGTTCTGGTAATAAATACTTTAATAAATTTTCTCCCTCCGTCAACTGTCCGTGCGAACTCTTTTTTTGCTTAAAGTTATCCGCCCTAATTCATCAATTCCTATTATTTTAACCAGAATCTGATCCCCGGGTTTTACAATGTCTGAAACATTTTTAACATATTTATCGCTTAACTCTGAAATGTGAACAAGACCTTCTTTTCCAGGTGAAATTTCCACAAATGCCCCGAAGTTGGTTACTCTTTTTACCTTCCCCAGGTACACTTTCCCTACCTCCAGTTCTTTTATGATATCTTTAATCATGTTTACGGCAGTATTTGTTGCTTCCTCGCTCATTGAGGAGATTGTAACTTTTCCTTCCATATCATCTATGTCAATTTTTGCCCCTGTTTCTTGGATTATCTTTTTAATTACTCTCCCACCTGGACCAATTATATCGGAAATCTTTTCCAGGGGAACAGATAGCGTTGCTATTCGGGGAGCGTGTTTGGGAAGAGTTTCCCGGGGCTTGTCAATTACCTGTGCCATTTTTTCCAGAATTTTTTTTCTTGCCACTTTTGCTCTTTCCAGAGCTCCTGACAAAACTTCAAATTCCACCTTCTCAGTTTTTATATCAAGTTGAAGAGCGGTTACACCGTCTTTTGTTCCGGCAACTTTAAAATCCATGTCACCCAAATGGTCCTCTATACCCAGGATATCCGTCAACAGGATATTTTTCCCGTTTTCTTTGATAAGTCCTATTGCAACCCCTGCCACAGCTTCGGATATGGGAACACCTGCATCCATTAAAGAAAGACTTCCCCCGCATACAGACGCCATAGAAGAGGAACCGTTGGATTCAAGGATATCAGATACAACTCTTATAGTATAAGGGAATTTATCTTCATCGGGAATTACAGCTGCAAGCGCTCTTTCTGCTAAAAACCCGTGACCGATTTCTCTTCTTCCTGGTGCCCTCATACGGCGAATCTCACCTGTGGAAAAAGGGGGAAAGTTGTAGTGGAACATGAACCTTTTTGTTATCTCCTCTTTTTGTAATCCATCTATGATTTGTTCATCGGCAGAAGTGCCGAGAGTTGTCACTACAAGAGATTGAGTTTCCCCTCTTGCGAAAAGACTTGAGCCGTGAACTCTTGGCAAAATCCCCACCTCACAGCTTATCTCTCTTATCTGGTCTATTTTTCTTCCATCCCACCTCTTTCCCTCTTCAACAACCATTTTTCTCATTTTTCTCTTTTTTGCCTCTTCTAATAGCAACAAAAGATCATACTCTTTTTCCGGATAAATGGGTAAGAATTTTTGAAAAAGCTCCTCTTTCACCTTCTCGAGGTATTCATCCTTTTCTTTTTTACCCCACTCTGATTTTATACTCTCAATTTTAGGAGTTAGAAAATCAAGAACTTCTTCTTTGAGTTTTTCGTCAATCTGGTAAGAGGTGCTAATTTCTCTGGGTTCGGGAGCAATAGAAAGGAGTTTTTCCTGGAGATCAATTATTTTTTTAATCTCTTCGTGCGCTTTTTTCAGGGTCTCTATAACAACAGGCTCTGGAACTTTTTTTGCCTGCGCTTCAACCATAGTTATGCCATCTTTTTTGCCTGCAACAACTATGTCAAGTTCACTTTCTGCAAGCTGCTTGTCGGTGGGATTTATTACAAATTCATCTTTGATTTTAACTACCCTCACGCCAGCCACGATTTTGTTTATTATTTTATCTGCCAGAGAAAGAGCAAGACTTGCTCCTATTATTCCCAGAGTGCAGGGGATATTTGACTCGCTTGCAGAAAGAACTGTAACTATTACCTGGGTCTCATTTCTGAATCCTTTGGGGAAAAGAGGACGTATTGACCTGTCTATGAGTCTACTTGCAAGGATTTCTTCTTCCGATGGTTTTCCCTCTCTTTTAAAAAATCCCCCTGGAATTTTACCCGCTGCATAAGCTTTTTCTCTGTAATCAACAGTGAGGGGAGTAAAATCAACCTCCTGATTTAAATCAGGCGAGATACAAGCTGTTGCCAGCACTATGTTGTCTCCATACTGTACCCACACGGCTCCCGAACTTCTTTTTGCTACTTTCCCTGTCTCTAAAATTAATTTTTGCCCCGCAATTTCGCCTTCTATTTTATACATTTTATTTTTAACCTCTCAATCCCAACTTTTCTATTACCTTCCTGTATCTTTCAATGTCGGTCTTTTTAAGATACGCAAGAAGCTTTTTCCTTTTTGAGATCATTTCATAGAGCCCTTTTTTTGATCCATGGTCCTTTTTATTTTTTTTAAAGTGTTCTGTCAGATTTTGGATTCTTTTTGTGAGAATAGCTATCTGGACCTCGGGTGAACCTGTATCCTTCGTGTGTCTTCCCAGTTCCTCTTTTATTTTTTCTTTTTCCTCTCTTGTTACACTCACTTCATTTACTCCTTAGTTTTGTTATTAAAAATAGCAAATTTAATTTAAGTGTAAAGAGAAGCCCAAGTTTTTGTAAAATTTTTATTTCACAGGAATGCTTATTATTGAAGAGAAGGTAAGAGGTGATTTATCTTCCTCTTTATCTTTCAGTGTTATTTCTACTTTGATTGCCTGAGGAAGAGGAGGAAAAGTTTTTGCTTTTTGAGAATCCCACCTTGTGAGCCATTTTTTTCCGTTAAAGTAAAGGAAAGTTAATTTATCTATGTCACAGGCAATCACAGTTGAACTTCCGGGATTGGAAGGGTCCTGCAGATTGCTTTTTACCCTTCTTATAAGACAGAAATCTCTAAACTCATATTCTATTTGTTTCAGGTCATATTCTCCTTTTTCGTGGGGTATATTGGAAGAAGAGATAAACAAAATCCTCTCTTTTTCACCATTGAAAATAAATAAAGGATTGTTTGGAGATGCGAAGGTGCTTTTTATATCTCTTTTTAAAAGATCAAAGCATCCTCTGATTTTCTGGAACTGTTCTAAACTTGCATTTCCTTTTTCCCATGCTGAGTGGCTTTTTATAAATATAAAATATAACCCTAAAAGAAGAACGGAAAAAAGAAAAGTGGCAAAAAGAATCTCCACAAAGGTAAAGGCTTTTATTTTTTTCACAAATTACTCTCTTTTTGCAATATAGGTTACTATCTCCATTTTTTGTGGATTTTTCTTCCCCACTTCTTTAAAAACTTCAATTTTAATCTTTCTCAAATTGGGGACATCTGTTTGCCACCATTCCACCTGCCATCTAAACTGGGGATAGCCTTTGAATTTACCTTCCTTTCTTCCATAACCTGATCTAACCTGGGGGTATTTTATATCAAGGTTTTTGTATCCTTCCTTTCTTATCTCTTCTGCCAGGTTTTGTGCCAGTATCCCCATAAGAGAGTAATCCTCGGCTTTGCTTTTTG
>JAGHCI010000010.1:0-14819 GCA_021160545.1 Candidatus Aerophobota bacterium
ATTGACAATCCCACCTTATAATGTATAATTTGCAAAAGCTTTTTGCAATTAATTTTAAGGAAGGAAAAAATGAAGGTAAAACTAATAGCTCCCACGTGGACAGAGAGTGTCTCAAAGAATAGAGCCAAGAGAGAAAAAATATTCAAGATTCCACCTCTTGGCCTTTTAAATGTAGCTGCGGTAACACCACCTGATGTCGAGGTGAGTCTTACTGATGAGAACGTTGAGTCTATAAATTTTGATGAGGATGTTGACCTTGTGGGGATTAGTGTGGCAACTTCTGCTGCGCCAAGAGCATATGAAATTGCGGGCAGGTTCAGGGAAAAGGGCATTCCTGTTGTCCTTGGGGGACCCCATGTTTCAGTTGTGCCTGAGGAAGGATTGCAGCATGCTGATGCGGTTGTAATTGGAGAGGCAGAGGGTGTCTGGGAGAGGTTAATAGATGATTTCAGGAGGGGAGACTTAAAAAAAATCTATAAGAATGATAGCCTTCCTGATCTTTCAAAGATACCTTTTCCAAGATGGGATATTTTAAAGAAGGAAAAATATGTGGTTAACAAAGTTCTCCATCTTACAAGAGGCTGTCCTTACAACTGTTCCTTCTGTTCTGTAACCCAGCTTTTTGGCAGAAGGATAAGATTTCGTCCTGTTGAAAAGGTAGTGGAGTTTATAAAAAGGAACATAGGGAAAGGTTTGAGTGGAAGGCTTTTTGTTTTTCTTGATGATAACATAATGGGGAATAAAAGTTATGCCAGAGAACTTTTTAAAGCTTTAATTCCTTTAAAGATAATCTGGATGAGCCAGGCTTCTGTAAATGCAGCTTACGATAATGAGCTTCTGGGTCTTGCAGCAAAAAGTGGTTGTAAAGCTTTATTTGTAGGTTTTGAAACTGTATCAGAGGATGCTCTTAAGGAGGTGGGAAAAAGACAAAATAAAGTTGAGTTTTATGAGGAAGCAGTGAAAAGATTTCATCGTCATGGAATATTTATTCACGGAGCTTTTATCTTTGGCATGGATGAGCACGATGGAAGCATATTTAAAAAGACAGTGGAGTTTATTAACAGGGTAAAGCTGGACAGTGCGCAGTACTCAATACTTACTCCTCTACCGGGGACAAGACTTCATCAGAAGATAGAAAAGGAGGGAAGGATCATCGACAGAGATTGGTCAAACTACGATTGTGGGCATGTTGTTTTCGAACCGAAGAAAATGAGTCCTGCAGAGCTTGATAGGGGACTTGCCTGGGCTTATGTTAAGACTTTAAGCTTACCTTCTATTTTTAGAAGACTTAGCGGTGTATTTTCAGGGGGAAGGTGGAAGTACACTTTGCCACTTTTTATTTTTAATCTTTACTATAAAAAAACCTGTTCTAAGATGAAGGAGAGAATTGCAAATCCCATGGTTAAGGAAAGGTTAGAATCAGAGAAAGCGATAAATTCTTTTGAAAGACAGAGTGAAGGTTTCAACAGTTAACTTTGTTCCTGTGAGGATGAGCTGGCACTGGCGAAATTTAAAAAGGCAAAGTCCTGTGAGCTTAGCTCTCTGTAGGTAGCATAGGCAAGTTTTATCCTTTCCTCAACTTTTTTGAAAACATTTTCTATTTTTGAGATGTGCATTGTGTATTCAGCAGGTTCAATCCAGGCAGAGTTAATAGAGGCAAGTTCTTCCAGACGAGAAAGGATTTTCTGTGTATTTCCGTATTTTTCCAGCATGATGTTTACATTGCCTATTCCCCAGTTATAGGCAAGGGAAGCAAGGGTTGTGTCTTTAAGCTCGTCAAGTAAGAATTTATAGTAAATAGTACCTACCATTATATTTAGTTCAGGATCAAATTTTACCCTTTCCCACTCAATATTGCCGTATTCTTTCAGTGCTTCAGCAATCCATTTTTTTTGCTCTCTAAGGCGCATAACATCTTTATATGCCCACACCGTGACTCCCATAAGACCATAGGCGTCTTTGTAACTTACTGCCCGGGGATTAAATTGAGACTCTCTTTTAATATGAGAGGCAATGGAAGAGATGGGAATTCCGGTTTTTTGAGAGGCTTTAATTATTTCACTTAAAAATGGTCTCATCTGGAGAAAGTAGGATTTTTCTCTTCCCTTTAATTGACTTAACACCAGTCTGGAAAAAGACGTGTCTTTTTCCAGAGAAGCATAGTATTCATTGAGACTTTTGTAGTTTGCGCAGATTGATTCCAAAAGTTTTTTATTTTTTAGAAATTCTCCAGGATTCTCTGAGTAAATAATGTAAGTGGGAGAGGAGAAGAAAAGCAGAAGAAAAACAAAAAATATCCCCACCCCTCCACCTTTTATAAACTTTTTCACCTTTTTTCTTTCACCTTTTATCATAGTTTTACATTGTAGTAAAAATTTGAAATTGTGACAAGTTTTGTGCGTTTTGCAGGTTTGACTTACAAAATTTCTTTGCTATTTTTGAAAAAAGTCAAGGAAGGAGGTGAATGAAATAAATGATGTATGAAAAAAGAGTGGTTTCAACTACTGTATGGGGTTTGATTTTTGGCTTTGTTTTGTGGGCAATTGCTCGTATTCCGGGAGCAATTCCAGTATCAGGGGCAGTTGGCATTGTTCTTTCTCTAACACTTCTTGGTTTTGTCATGGGAATAAGTGCCTGGGAGATTGCCTGGTGGCTTCACGGAATATTGCTGGGGCTTTTCTTTGGTATTCCCGTGGGTTTTTTTGCAGTGTGTGGGGAATTGGGATGGGGAAGAGGATTTTTGCTGGCAGTTATTGGAGGAATAGTTTTTGGCTTTTTGATAGAGCTTTTGACAACAGTCTTCTTTAAAGCTGGAATGCGCAAAGCAAAGGTGGAGGAGAGAAAAGAAGAGAAAAAGGAGGAGTAGTAGTTTCAGTACAGGTTCCTCCCGGGCTAAATTGCCAAATCTTTCTGTGGAGCAGGCTTTTTTTCGTTGATTTGTTGTGATTGCAAGAAATTTTTTAACTAAATAGAGAAGGGAGGGAAGTTCTTTGTCTTTGTTAAACTGGAAAAAGATTTTTTTAAATTTAAAAGATGTAAAAGTAATTTGTAACTTAACCCTGCTTGACAAGGTAATTGGAGGTTATATTATATAAACGATTAGTGAAACGTTTAGTTAAACGAATAACTAAAGAGGTTCAGGATGAAGAGAAAATCGGTGACTATTAAGGAAGTAGCAGAACTGGCAGGAGTCTCCACCACCACCGTTTCGTACGTGATTAACAATACCGGCTTTGTGAGCAAAGAAACCAGAGCTAAGGTAATTAATGCGATAAATAAGCTCGGGTATCGTCCAAATATAGTTGCAAGGAGCTTGAGAAGCAGGAAAACAGGCACAGTTGGTTTGATTATCTGTGATTTGAGAAATCCTTTCTTTGCAGAAGTTTTATGGGGTATTGAGACGTACCTTGGTAAAAGAGGATATAATCTAATTGTTGCCGATACCGATTATGACCCTAAAAAAGAGGAAGAATCAGCGGAGATGTTTTACAGCAAGCAGGTTGAGGGAGTGATCATTGTTCCTGGTGGAGGTAAGGATGAGTATGTAAGATTCCTTAAAGGACGGAATATTCCTGTTGTTTTACTTGATAAGAGAGTGCAGGATCTTGATGTAGATGTTGTTCTGGTGAATAATGTAGAGGGAAGCAGGCAACTTGTTGAGCATTTGGTAAGTCTGGGTCATGAAAGAATTGGAATTATAGCAGGGCCTCTTGCTTCTACTACTGGTAGAGAGAGACTGGAGGGTTATTTACAGGCGCTAAGAAAACACTCCATACCAGAAGATAAAGAGTTAATTAAAATTGGAGATTTTAGAAAACAAAGTGGTTATCTTCTGACTCTGGAACTTCTCTCCCTTGCTTTGCCTCCGACAGTTATTTTTGCCTGTAACAATCTTATGGGGCTTGGAGCTATGGAAGCTCTAAATGAAAGAAAAATTCGCATTCCGGAAGAAGTGGGACTTGTAATTTTTGATGATTTGCCCTGGTTTAGATATATCGATCCCCCTTTGACCACTGTGGCTCAGCCTTCTTTCAAATTAGGTGAGGTAGCAGCAGAGCTTCTTATGAGTCAGATAATAAGGAGGAGAAAAAAGCCAAGAGAGGTAGTTTTGGATGTCCAGTTAAAAGTACGTCAGTCCGCTGGAGAAGCATTGAAAAGCCCCGGGTCTTTTCTAAAAACGGCTTTTGGAAATAAAAGCCAGTGAATAATTTAAGCAGGAGTTTAAACCAAGTAAAAGGGGGGAATGAAAAGAAAGGAGGTGAGAAATATCAGGAACAGAGCATTAAACAAAGAAGATAAAGGGGGAGAGAAGATGCAATTAAAAAGAGCAAAAATTTTGTTAAGTGTGGTAATTGTAGCAGGTTTACTTTTCACCTCTGCATTAGCTTTAGCTCAAACCCGGATTAGAGTACTGATGTTAACATCTCCAGCAATGACAGCACTCCGGGACATGGTGCCCGAATTTGAAAAGAAGTACCCTGATATAAAAGTTGTATGGGAGGATACAGCCTATGCGGATATACACACAAAGGAGATGAATGATTTTATTGCTCATACTGGACGATACGATGTTATCCAGATGGATAATCCCTGGCTTCCAGAATATGCAGGGGGAGGGTTTATTGAAAATCTGGAACCCTGGATTAAAAAAGCTGGTTTAAGGCTGTGGAAAGACAATGTTAGAAAATGGCCTCCTGGGGTAGAAATGTATCCGACCATTTATCTTGAGGATGAAATTGTGCCAGTATTAAACTTCTATGGTAACTGGAAGGGCAATTTGTATGCAATTCCTAATATGCCAGGTGTGCAGCTTCTTTACTACAGGAAAGATTTATTTGAAGACCCACAGGAGAAGGCAAAGTTCATGACAGAATATGGTTATGAACTTCAGGTTCCAAAGACATGGAAGCAACTTTACGATGTTGCTGAGTTTTTCACAAGGCCGCCCAATTTGTATGGACTTACCTGGTCAGCTGGAAAGGGGAATATGGCTGTTCAGAACTACTATAATATAGCCTGGTCCTGGGGTGCAGACTGCCTTGCATTTGGCCAGGGTTTTCCTGATCCTGATGATCCTATTCATAATATGCCTATTTGTAACAGTCCCATTGGAGTTAAGGCACTGGAGTTTTTCTGCTCTCTGAAACCATTTATGCCTCCTGGTGTTGCTGCTTATGAGTGGGCTGAAATTACTTCAGATTTTATCCAGGGAAAAGCAGCAATGATGTTTCAGTGGTCTGACTTTGTTAGAGATGTTGAGGATCCTGCTAAGTCAAAGGTAGCGGGGAAGGTGGGGTACGCTTTGATGCCTGGCAATCCCGATGCACCCGTAAACAATGTTCCTGGAATAATTCCTGGCGAGGGTTATGCTTCTCTTGGTGGGTGGGCTCTGGTTATGAATAAAGACTCCAGGAATAAGGAAGCTGCCTGGAAATTCATTGGATGGGCTTCCTGCTTGACGATGAATTATGATGAGATGATGGATTATCTTGAGGTTGGTGGAACCAATACAGGAAGAAAGAGCGGATACTTCATTCCTGAAACCACTGGCTATAAGGTTGGAAGGTACCCTATTGAGCTTGAAATGTACAGAGAGCATATCAGGCGCAGACCGGCAATTGCTGAGGAAGTGGAGTACGAGATTATCGTGGGGACAGAAGTTCAGAAGGCATTCATAGGAGCTAAGACTCCCAAGCAGGCTTTAGATGACGCAGCCAAAGCAATGTATGAACTTATGGTAAGAGGAGGGTACATCCCTAAGGGTCAACCCCTTGTATGGCCCAGTAAATATGTCAACCCGGATGGAACAAAAGCCTATTAGAGGAAATAGAAGCGGAATAGAAAGATAAAAGAGGTCACCCACCCACAGACCTGTGGGTGGGTGACCTTATAACAAAACAAATGATCAGATGAGAAAAAAAGGGATTTATATAAGCAGGTTAACCCCTTATCTTATGATTTTGCCAGCAGTTATTGTTTTATTTTTCATTGTAATATATCCTATGATATTTTCTTTTTGGGTGAGTCTGCACAAATGGTATTTAGGAAAACCTCAATTTTTTCCCTTTGTTGGACTTAGGAATTATTATACGGTTATTTTTGAGGACCCTGTTTTTAAAATCTCACTGATAAATACGCTGATACTTGTAAGTGTATGTCTTTCCGTGGAGTTCGGTTTGGGAATTCTGCTTGCTCTACTTCTTAATCGGGATGACATAAAAGGTAAGAGAATTTTCAGATCTTGTCTTATTACACCTGTTGTATTGACACCTGTTGTTGCCGGGGTTTTGTGGAAGTTTCAATTTCATCCATCTTATGGAATAATAAATTACCTGTTGAGCTTTATTGGAGTGAAGAAAATAGAATGGCTTGCTGACCCTCGTTTTGCTCTTTTTTCAATAATGATAGTAGATATGTGGCAGTGGACTCCTTTTATGTTTCTGGTGCTTTATGCGGGTGTTATTTCTCTTCCTAAGGAGCCACTTGAAGCTGCTAAGGTAGATGGAGCATCAAGCTGGCAGCTGTTAAGATACATTGTTATGCCTTTACTGGTACCAATAATTGTGGTTGTTTTGCTTATAAGAACAATGGATATAATTAAGCTGTTTGACATTGTTTATGTTTTAACAAGAGGAGGGCCTGGAGATACTACAGAAGTTTTAACTCTTTACAATTTTAGAGTAGGTCTTAACTATTTTTACATGGGAAAAGCAGCTGCAATTTCCTGGATAATAGCAGCAATGGTGATCTTGCTGGCACAGCTCTATCTTCGAATTTCAGGTACAGAATTTTATAAAAGGAGAACTTAAGGTATGCAACCTGTAAGATATGTCAACAGGACAATAGCTTATATTATTTTAATTGGGGCTTCTGTAATAGCTCTTTTTCCGATTTACTGGTTATTCTTATCTGCTCTTAAGCCAGCAAAAGAGATGTGGACCATACCTCCTGCTTTTATCTTTAAACCAGACTTTTCCTATTTTTCTTCAGTTATCAGGGAAAAGGGCATTCTTAAATATCTTGCTAACAGTTTAATAATTTCGTCTGGAAGCACATGTATTTCTCTTTTTTTAGGCTCTCTTGCTGCCTATGCTCTGACAAGATATCCCGTAAAGGGAGGAAAACATATATCTTTCTGGATAATTAGTCTGCGCATGATGCCACCCATTGTGGTTATTCTGCCTCTTTATGTGTTTTTTACCCGGTTGAGATTAATTGACACTCATATAGGATTAATTCTTGCTCACCTTACCTTAAACTTGCCATTTGCTGTTTGGATGCTAATGGGGTTTTTTAAGGAAATTCCCAGAGAGATAGATGAGGCTGCTTTAATAGATGGGTGTAGCAGCATAGGGGTTCTTTTTAGAATGATTCTTCCCCTGGTTAGCGGAGGATTGGCTGCAACAGGTGTATTTTGTATACTGTGGTCTTGGAACGACTTTATATTTGCTTTTTCGCTGACCAGTACAGATGCAGCAACACTACCTGTTCCCATTTCTGGATTTTTGGGAGACTATGTATGGGAATGGTCCGCCTTTTACGCAAGTGGTACCATAGCGGCAGTTCCTATTATGCTGCTTGCTCTTGTTACTCAGAAGTACCTTGTTAGAGGAATGACCTTTGGAGCCTTAAGGGGTTAAATCACATAGAGAAGGTGAAGAATATGAGAGTGCAGAATTTCAGTTATTATATGCCGGTTAAAATTTTTTTTGGAGAAGGAGAAATAGAGAAAATAGGAACTTCTGTGAAGAATTTGGGCGGGAGAGCTTTGCTTGTCACAGGAAAAAAATCCATGCAAAAATTGGGCATAACAGACAAGATAGTAAAGCTCTTACAGGATAACCTAATAGATGTTGTTCTCTATAATGAAGTACTTCCCAACCCCACAGTGGAGATTGTTGATAAGGGTGCAGAACTTGCAAGGAGAGAGGGCTGTGATGTTATAATTGGGCTTGGAGGAGGAAGTGCCCTTGACACAGCCAAAGGAATAGCGGTGGTAGCTTCTCATGGAGGAAGTTTGTGGGATTACATTGGTGAGGGAAAGGTTACAGAGAAGACACTCCCCATCGTCGCAATTCCCACAACAGCTGGCACAGGAAGTGAGACAACGCCTTACTCTGTTTTCACCAATAAGAAAATTTTGAGAAAAGACGCTATAAATAGTCCTTACACTTTCCCAAAAGTAGCAATTGTGGATCCTGTCCTGACAAAATCTATGTCGCCTCAGCTTACGGCTGATACAGGTTTTGATGCTCTGGCTCATGCAATAGAGGCTTATATCTCTACTTCTGCAAATCCTCTTTCTGATACACTTTCTATGAAGGCTATAAGCCTTATAAGCAAATCTTTGGTAAGGACAACAAGAAATGGAGAGGATCTTGAAGCAAGGAGTAATATGGCTCTGGCAAGCAGTTTGGCGGGAATGGCTATTGCTCAGGCAGGTGTTGTGGCAGGGCATGGATTTGGTATGAGTATTGGAGGGATTCTGGATACATCTCATGGCAGAACGGTGGGTGTTCTTCTTCCTCATATTATGAGATGTAATCTATCAGAATCATCTACCAAAATTGCCCAACTTACCATATGTTTTGGGCTTACCTCTACTGGAAACGCATTTGATGATGCACAGAGAGTGATTGAGGCTGTGGAGAGGATAATGAAAGAGGTAAATTTTCCTCTCAGATTAAAAGATATAGGAGTTAAAAGGGAGGATATACCGAAAATAGCGCAGGATTGTATAGATCGTCCTGACATGACAAACAATCCCAGAAAATTTAACCTGGAAGAGGCTCAGGAATTTTTGGAGTCGATTTTATAGTTTAAAAATCTTTAAAAAAATTGCCGAATTTCAGGGAGAAAAACGATGCTACGAGCAAGGCTTGTTGCACCTGAAAAAATTTTGCTGGAGAAGGTAGATATACCGCAGGCAGGAGAAAAAGAAGTTTTAATTAAGGTAAAGGTATGTGGCATATGTGGCTCAGATATTCATTCCTATAAAGGAAAGCACCCCTTTGTTCACCCTCCCATTGTTTTAGGTCATGAATTTTCAGGAACTGTTCACAGGGTGGGTGATGGTGTAAAAAATTTTTCACCGGGAGATAAAGTGACCGTTGAGCCTAATATTGTATGTGGCAAATGTTACAACTGCCTTCATGGGAGATACAATATATGTGCCAATTTAAAGGTGATAGGGTGTGTTGGTTATGATGGTGCCTTTTCGGAGTATATTGCAGTTCCTGAAGAAAAGGTGATAAAACTGCCCCATGAGGTATCCTTTGAAGAGGCAGCTCTTGCTGAGCCTACGGCAGTAGCTTTACATGCTGTTAGAAAAGCAGGGCAGAAAATAGGAGACAGAGTTGTCATTTTAGGAGCAGGAACAATAGGTCTTTTAACTTTGCAGGTTGCAAAATTAGCAGGAGCAAGAGAGGTTATTGTGACAGACCTTATTGATTTCAGATTAGATAAGGCAAAAGATTTGGGAGCAAGTGAAATTATTAATCCGGCTTCTCAGAATGTGGTAAGTTTTATTCAAGAAAAGTATGGGAAGGATGGAATTGATCTTATTTACGATTGTGTTGGGATTGAGGAGACTATCTTTCAAGCTGTGGAGGTTGCAAGAAAGGGAACAAAAATTATGGTGGTGGGAGTGCCGGAGGGAAAATTAAAGGTTGACCTTTCCCTGGTTCAGGACAGGGAACTTGAAATAATAGGAAGCCTGATGTATACAAGGGATGACTTTACCGAAGCTTTAGACCTTATCCAGAAAAGAAAAATCGAGGTAAGCTCTCTTGTTACGCATTATTTCAAGCTGGAAGATATCCAGAAGGCATTTTCCCTTATTACAGAAAGAAAAGAAAAGGTTCTTAAAGTATTAATTAACCTTGCACCTTAAATTTTACCCCTGGTCAGTACCACCTTCCTGGCTTTATCCTTCCAGTATACCGGGGTTACCTTTAGCGGAGACTTTTAAAGCAGATTTACCTCTTTTATTGGTTTTCTTGACAAGAAGATAGAAGGAGGTTAAATTAATATCGATATCAAAAAAGATGCCCTTTATAAAAAAGCAAAATAACAAAAGTAAATAATACCGATATCATTGAATTAAAATAAGGTGTGAATATGGAAGATTATCAGGAATATAAAATCAAGAGAGAAAGAATATTAAATTATCTTGAAAACAAGCATTTTGAAGGCATCTTATTGGGTAAATATTATAATTTTGCCTGGGCAACATGCGGTGCAGATAACAGGGTAGTCAAGGGAAGTGAAGACGGTAGCGCCTGTATTTTATTCACCCCTTATGATACCTACCTTATAGCCTCCAATATTGAGATGCCCCGTTTGGAAAAGGAAGAGATTATCAATTCAGGAGTGAAAAAGGTCTCCTACCCCTGGTATCAACAGGACATTGCAGGATTGGTTAAAAGACTTGGGGTTAACCCTGAAAAGGTTAAAACAGATACCCCTTTGCTCGGATTTGAGCTTTTACCTTGTGATTTTAACAGTTTGCGTTACCAGTTTACCCCACAGGAAATTGAGCGATACAAAAGGTTGGGTGAGAGTACAACAAAGATTGTGGAGGAGGTATGCCGGAAAATTTCACCTGGAAAAAGGGAGCTTGAGGTAGCCAGTATGGTGGAGGCAGAGCTTTTATCCTCAGGAATAAGCCCTTCTGTTCTTCTGGTAGGTTCAGATGAGAGGGTTTTAAATTATCGCCATCCACTGCCAAAGGAAAAAAGAATAGAAAAGTATGTTATGATTGTTGTTTGTGCCAGAAAAAAAGGTCAGGTGGTAAATCTTACAAGATGCATTTATTTTGGGAAAGTACCCGGATGGCTGGAGGAAAGATTTAAAGCTGCTTTTTTTGTTGATGCCACAATGATTGTAAATTCAAGACCCGGTAAGACTCTGGAGGACGTGCTCAATAAGGGAATAAAAGCTTACCAGGAGACAGGTTACCCTGAGGAATGGAAAGCACATCACCAGGGTGGTATAACAGGCTATAGAGAAAGAGAGTGTCTTGCCATGCCAGGATGCAGGGAGGTTATTTTAAAGAGTATGCCACTTGCCTGGAACCCCTCTATAAAGGGGGCAAAAAGTGAGGATACCATAATTGTTGGAGAGAAAGGCTTTTCCTATGTGACTTTTCCCACTTCTGATTGGCCAAAGGCTATTGTGGAGGTGGAGGAAGAAAAAATTGAGAGAGCAGATCTTTTGAGATGTTGAGTGTGGATAGAGAAAAAAGCAAGGTACATATTTTTGCCAGAGCTCCTGAATGAAAAGTTAGTAGAAAAATTCCGGAGGGGTTGGAAGATTGAGGGTTGTGGATAGGTTATTGATAAATTTCCAATCTCAATTTGGGAATAACAAGAGCACTTTTTATTTTAAAGCTCCAGGAAGAGTAAATCTTATTGGTGAACATACAGACTACAATGATGGCTTTGTTTTGCCTTTTGGAATTAACCGTCATATTCACTTTTTGGTCAGGAAAAGAGAGGATAGAATCTGCCGGATTTGTTCCTTGAATTTTAACGAATTGAGGGAATTTAAAATTGATGATATATCAGAAAAAAAGAAAGAAGGAGGATGGAGCGATTATATCAAAGGAGTGGTGGGGGAGTTTGAAAAAAAAGGCTTAGAGATTGCAGGCTTTGAAGGTATAATTTATGGTGATATTCCTATAGGAGCTGGCCTTGCAAGCTCTGCAGCCCTTGAGATGGCTGTGGCCTGTGGTCTTGCAAGGATAAATAATCTTGAGATATCAGAACTTGAGCTTATAAGGCTTTGCCAGAGAGCAGAAAATGAGTTTGTTGGGGCAAATTGTGGAATTATGGATCAGTATGTCTGTTTTTATGCAAAAAAAGGTAAAGCTTTATTCCTTGATACCCGCACTTTAAGTCATCAATTTATTAGCCTTCCCTTTAAAGAAATTGGGGTTTTGGTGATAGATACAAAAGTTAAGCATCTTTTAGCATCAAGTGAGTACAACAAAAGAAGGAAAGAATGTGAGGAAAGTGTGAAGCTTTTAAAAGGTTATATACATAATCTTTCCTCCCTTCGTGATTTAACCATAAAGCTTTTTAGAAAATATGAAAAATTCCTTCCCCAACTTTTAAGAAAAAGGGTAAGACATGTTCTGGAGGAAAATGCAAGAGTTGAAGAAATGGTTGAGGCTCTAAAAAGGAAAGATGTAAAAAAGATAGGAGAGCTTTTATTTTCTTCCCATTATAGTTTAAAAGACCTGTATGAGGTAACTTCTCCAGAAACTGATTTTCTTGTGGAGATAGCAAAAAGAGAGGGGATTATAGGGGCAAGGATGACAGGAGGTGGCTTTGGTGGGGCTACCATACATCTTCTGTTTAAGGAAGATATGCCTTATTATCGAAAGGTTGTAAAAAAAGAATTTTCTGGTAAATTTGGAAAAGCTCCCGGTATATTTGAAGTGAGGACAAGTCAGGGAGCAAGGAATCAAAGAGGTTCCATTCTAAGCTAAGTTAATTTTAGGAAAAAGGAGAGCCGGTAAATGAGCAAAGTTCTTGTTACAGGTGGGGCAGGTTTTATAGGTTCTCACGTGGTGGATGGGTATCTGAGAGAAGGCTGGGAAGTGATAGTTGTGGACAATCTTTCCACAGGAAAAAAAGAGCAGATCAATCCTCGAGCAAAATTCTATAACCTGAGCATTACAGACAGAAAGATGGAGGAAATTTTTAAAAAAGAAAAGGTTGATCTTGTTAATCATCATGCTGCTCAGATAAATGTGAGAGCTTCGGTAGAAGACCCTCTTTTTGATGCAGAACAGAACATTTTGGGAAGTCTTAATCTTTTGCAAAACTGTGTAAAATTTGGAGTGAAAAATTTTATATTTATAAGTTCAGGTGGTGCAATATATGGAGAGCCCTCAGAACTTCCTGTTAAAGAAATATCCCCTAAGTTTCCCCTTTCACCTTACGGAATCAGTAAGTTTGTGGTAGAGCTTTATCTTTATTTTTACAAAAAAGTCTTCGGCCTTAATTATGTCTGTTTAAGGTATGCCAATATTTATGGACCAAGACAGGACCCTTTCGGGGAGGCGGGAGTGGTGGCTATTTTTTCCAGGAAAATGCTGGAGGGAAAGGTTCCCACCATCTTTGGAGATGGAAAACAAACAAGAGATTATGTTTTTGTTGCAGATGTTGTTGAGGCAAATCTTCTTGCAACCTCCAGACTGGAGGAATTAAATCAGAGAGATGTTTTTTCTGTTGATGATCTTGCTTACAATATAGGTGCAGGGAAGGAGGTTTCTGTAAATAGCCTGTATCAGAAGTTATCCCATCTTACAGGTTTTAAAAAAGCTCCTTCTTTCTCTCAGCCAAGAGAAGGAGAGGTTAAAAGGATTTGTCTTGATTTTTCCAAGATAGAAAAAGAGCTTGGCTGGAGGCCAAAAATTTCCCTTGAAGAGGGTTTAAAGAAGACAGTAGAATGGATGAATAAAAAGTCTTCTCTTTAGTGGATACAAAAGATGATTTTCCAAAATTTTCTTTCAAATTTAACAACATGGGTTTTTGCTCACGGGATAAAAGTTGTGGGTATTCTGATAGGTGCTTTTGTGGTCTGTCGTATGGTTAAAGTTTTTATTTCAAAATATCTAAGAGCCTCTCTTGAGAGGGGACTTAAGTTTAAAGAAGTTAAAATAGAAGTGGAGGAAAAAAGGCTCAAGACCCTTCAAGATGTCTCCTATTCAATTTTCAAGACTGTAATATGGCTGATTGCCGTTGTAACCATTTTGCCTGAGGTTGGAGTGAATATTGGACCGTTCCTTGCAGGTATCGGAGTAGTGGGTCTTGCTTTGGGTCTTGGTGCTCGGAGTTTAATTCAGGATTATTTATCGGGAATTTTTATACTTCTTGAAGACCGGTATCGAGTGGGAGAAGAGATTGAGATAGCGGGCAAGAGAGGAAAGGTTAAAGATTTTAATTTAAGAAGAACAGTGATAGAAGATACAGAGGGGACTCTTCACTACATTCCAAACAGCCAGATAAGAACTGCCTCCAACTTTTCAAGAAAGTAAACTTTAATCCTCTCCTTTTGGCTTGCGTGAAGTTTTTACCGAAAAATTTTCACGCAAGGCAACAAAGTCCTTACAGATGTCAAGGAGATTTTCTTTAAACCAGAAATTTCAAACTGTTAGCTAAATTTTAAAAGTGCACTAAATTTAGATCGGAATTTTTAACATGGTAGACATCTGTAAGGATATCTTTATACCAAATTCTAATCTCTGCTACACCTTCTTTTTCATCAGGATAAATGCGAAGTTCAACCTCACTTACAGGGTGCTTTGTGCACCTTTAATATAGCTATAGTTATAATGGGTGATAAGGAGCTCTTTATCCTCAATCAGACTTTTTGCTATCTCAAGTTCTGTGATTATGTTTTTCTCCACCTCATCGGGGATCTTTCTTGTTGGCTTTTTTCTATCATACTCAATAGAGAATCCATCAGGATCTTTTCTGTACTCCTTAAGGAGCTCAAAAAATCTGCTTCTTTTGATCTTTAGTATCTCTAAGATATAGGTAAGCTCTACTTTCTCATCCAGATACTTTCTTAAAAGCATTTTTATCTCTTCTGTTGAGAATCTTTTGTGTAGTTGTTTAGCCATATCCTATCCTCCCTTTTGTATAATCTTTAGAGAGGATAGGATAAAACAATGCTATTTATTTGACAAATGCAAATAAGTCCACTTTTAAAGTTTAAATCACCAAGAAAATAGTCCACTTTTAAAATTTAATTGACAAGCCCCGCATTGAGTCACCTAAAATGAATATGAATGCAAGAGCCAATAC
>JAGHCI010000187.1:0-7673 GCA_021160545.1 Candidatus Aerophobota bacterium
ATATAGGTCCTTGGAACACATCCACAAAGTGTCCTAAACGTTGTACCTGTTATATATTTTTCTGAAAAAAGCCCGGACACAACTGCCGTTCCCAAATTAAGAGAAGCAAGACCTTCCTCAACCACGCCTGCTCCAAGAGAAGCACATTGTCCATCTCCTCCCCCTGCCACAACTGGCACACCTTCCGGGACTCCTGTTAAAGAAGATGCCTCCTTTGAGAGCCTTCCCACAATCTCACCTGGTGCAACGAGCCTGCAGAAATTTTCCTCCTTTACCCCGACAATATCCATAATCTCCCTGCTCCAGCAAAGATTTTCCATATCCATAAGACCAAAAGGACAGGCAGAAGCCCAGCTTGTAACAGGTTCACCTGTTAGTTTGAGAGCCAGAAAGGCATAAACATCAAGGAATTTAAAAGTTTTCTCAAAAATGGAGGGTTCATTTTCCCTCATCCACATTATTTTACAGTTGGAAGCGTAAAGGTTGGGAAAAAGACCTGTGATTTTATGAATTTTCTCGCTTTTTTCTCTTAACTTTTCAACCTGAGAAGCTGCTCTTGTGTCCACCCACAAAATTCCATTTCGCAAAGGCTTAAAATCCTCATCTACAGGGACAAAACTTTCTCTCTGATGGGTTAAACAGATTGCCACAACTTTCCCTGCATCAATTTGACGGACAGCCTTTTTTATTGCAACTGCTGTGGCATTCCACCACTCATTTGCATCCTGTTCTACCCACTCAGGTTTTGGGGTTAAAATTTGCATTTTCTCTCTTCCTTCAGCAACAGGCATGCCTTCCCTGTCCCACACAATAGCTTTGGATGCAGTGGTGCTGCAATCTACACCTATAATATAACCTTTTGTCATTTTAATTCTCCCTGCAAAAAGTTTTATGTTCCAAAAGTTCTTCCTCCATCAACAATTATTATCTGTCCTGTAATATAGGTGGAAAAAGAAGAACACAGGAACAAAACAACACCTGCAACTTCTTCTGGCTTTCCCAGCCTTCTTAGAGGAATTTTCTTGCAGAGTGCCTCTATCTGCTCCTTTGTGTATATATCATCAAGAGTTTCTGCTTCAATATTTCTTGGGGCAACTGCATTAACAAGAATATTATACTCTGCAAGTTCCCTTGCCAGCGCTCTTACAAGAGAATTAATACCTCCTTTGGAGGAAGCATAATGAGCACCACCACCACTTCCAGTAATTGATGAAGCTGAGGAAATAAAAACTATCCTGCCACTTTTCTGCTTTATCATTGAGGGGATAACTTCCCTGCAACACAGAAAAGCACCTGTAAGATTAACATCAATAGTCTTTTTCCATACATCAAAGGAGAGTTCGGTAAAAGAATATCTTGAGGTTATACCTGCATTATTAATTAAAAAATCCACCTTACCATAATTTTCAAAAACCCTTCCCACAGCGATTTTAATATCCTCCTCGGATGTTACATTCACTCTATAAAAATCAGCTTTCCCACCAGAGGAAACAATTTGTTCTGCTGTATCTTTCCCCTCTTTTTCCAGTATATCAAAAATAGCAACAGTTGACCCTGCCTGCGCAAGCTTCAATGCAATACTTTTCCCTATCCCTCTTGAGCCTCCTGTAACTATACTAACCTTCCCTTCAAGGGTTAAAGAAATCATCTTACCTTTACCTCCCTTTACAGAAATTCCACAATAACTTTTAAAGAATCCTCTGCCCTTCTTGCAACTCTCACAGCCTCTGCAATCTCATCAAATAAGAATCTGTGAGTTATAAGTTCCTCTGTATTTATTTTTTTCTCTTTTATAAGCCTGTAAACAGCGTTATCCTCAATGGGTGAAGAGGAATAACTTGTAATAAGACTAATTTCAGAGAAAAAGAATCTGTAAGGTAAAATGGAAATGTAATCTTCAGGAGAAGTGGGACCAAAAAGATAAAGAGTTGACCCTTTATCAAGGTATTCTATTGCATCCTGAATAGCTTTAACAGAAGAGGGAGTAACAACCACAATATCTGCTCCCCTTCCCTCATTCACACTGTAGAGTTTTTCCTTTACATTTTCCTTTGAAGGATTGATAACAAAATCTGCTCCTAAAAGTTTTGCCTTTTCCAATTTAAAATCAAAAAAATCGCAGACACCAACAAGACCTGCCCCCATCATTTTTGCAAGTTGAAGGTGAGAAAGCCCTGTAAATCCTGCGCCAATTATAAGAACAGTATCTCCCACCTTAATACCGGCTTTTTTTAACCCTCTCAGGCAGCAGGCAATGGGCTCAATTAAGCTTGCATCCTTGAAAGAAACATCAGAGGATAGCTTTATAACTCCATTTCTGACATTAATCTCTGGAACTTTTATGTATTCTGCAAAACCTCCAGGATAAAAGTCAGTTCTGCGGTAAACAGGACACATGGTGTAGCTTCCCCTTCTGCACCAGTGACAGGTAAAGCAGGGAACATGATGATTTACAAACACTCTATCACCCACTTTAACATTTTTAACTTCCTCCCCAACCTTTTCCACCACGCCACTTACCTCATGGCCAAAAAAGGGCGTTTTCTTTTGCTTCCTGTACCACTCAAGCAAATCACTTCCACACACTCCACAAACCTTTGTCTTTATTAAAATCTCCCCTTTCCCTATCTCAGGGACAGGATAATCAGCTATCCTGATATCACTAAAGCCATGATATTCTGCAACCTTCATCACATCTTCCTCTCCGATTTAAAAATCACTTAGAGCATCTCTTATAATCTTTGCCACCTCTCCTTCATAAAGGATTTTGTGTAAGGCGCAAAGAAGGGGGAAATCCTCTTTTTTTATCTTCTTCTCCTGCAGGAGCTTATCCAGAATTCTTTTTTTAATCCTATCAACAACAGAATAACCCTCAACAGTCTCCCCCCTCATCTTATCAAGAGCCTCCTCAACACTCATCCCTTCTCCTAAAAACTTGCCAAAAGTTCTGTTTCTTCCTGCCTGAGAGGTAACATAAAGGTCTCCCACTCCTGCAAGACCTGTAACCGTTTCAAGTCTCCCTCCCTGAAGCTGCACTATCTTTGTCATCTCCCCTATAGCATGAGAAATTAATGCTGCCTTGAAATTGTTGCAAAATTCCTGAAGTCCCTCTGCTATCCCTATAGAAATAGCATAGCCGTTTTTTATAGCAGCACAGAGCTCAACCCCTCTTTTATCTTTTGTAAAATTTGTCTTAAAACTTTTTCCCTGAAAAACTTCACAGCAGATTTTCCCATCCTCATCTTTAATAGAGGAAAAGACAACTTCGGTAAAAACTCCCCTAACTATCTCTGGTGCTCGTGCAGGTCCTCCCATAGCTACAACTTCCTTTTTAATTCCACCATATCTTTCCAAGTTAGACTCAATAAGCTCGCATAAAGTAAGAAAAGGAGCATCAGCTATTCCCTTGCCCACATTCACAATCACCATTTCACCTTTTATGTAAGGGGCAACATGCTTTGATATATAGTTAACTCCTTCTGAACTAATACAGAAAATGACAAATTTTACCTTCCTGAGGGCGTCTTCTACTTTCTCAAAAGGAAAAACTCTAATTTCCTCAGGTATTGAAAGATCAACCTTTTTCTGTCTTCTTGTTTTTATTATCTCTTCGTCAAGGAAGGTCCCCCATAAATTTACCTTATGTCCTATTTTACTTAGATGAAAGGAAAGAGCCGTGCCCATTGCACCTGCACCAAGCACACATATATCCTCCATTTTTCACCCTTTAATTGAGAAATTTAAAAACCTCTGCAGGATAAAAATTTTCTCTACCAAAGAGCCTCAGAGTTTTTATTGCTCCCTCAATAACTGCTTTTTTAAGAAGACTTTCCTTTTTTGTCATTCTTTTTATCTTTAGTGAAGAACCTGGAAAAACACAGAGTATATTTGCTTTTTTCCCTCTGTAATTTTTTTCTTTTAAAATACGAATTATCTCTCTGTAAAAACTTTCTCTTTTTTTATAAGCTTCAAAAAATTTCTGACCGTGCCTTTTCATTTTTGGCTCTATGATAAGATAATCTAAAATCTCGCCAAACTTTGATCTTGCGAGTTCATAATCTTTTGGCCGTGTAAAAACCACCATAATGTCCGTGCATCCTCCTTCAATGGCTTCCTTAAGAGGGATAGGGCAGGATACACCTCCATCAAGATATTTTTCACCTCCTATATCTACAGGAATATCGTAGGCAAAAGGGAGGGCACATGTTGCCTTTAAAATACTAAAGATATCTGCACCTTTTTCGAGTTTAAATATCACAGCCTCTCCTGTGGAAACTCTTGTTAAGACAACATTAAAAGAAGTGGGATTGTTAAGAAGTCTTTTAAGGTTAAGGGGTTTTTTATGGTAGATAACATCCATTAAAAAGTCTATATCCATTATCTTTTTAAATCGAAAAAAATGGATAAATTTCCTGTTATTTATCTCCTGATAGTAAATTGTGGCACCGAAGGCTGCCTGTCCTGAAAGAAAATAAGCCCCGTTTAAGGCTCCAGCAGATACCCCATAAACCTCGTCAAACCCTTCTGTAAAACCAAGCTCTTCAAGAGCACAGCAAACACCTGCACCAAATGCCCCTCGCATTCCACCTCCCTGAAGAACAAGAGCTGTCCTTACAGAGGAAGTTTTTCCCTCTTTTTTCTCCCTGCAGCGCCTTTTAATATTTTCCAGGGCTTTAAGAGGATTTATTCCTCCCCAGTCTTCGCTTTCCATCTCAACCTTTTTTCTCAATCATCCTTGTCCCATCCATGTAAGGCCAGAGAGCCTCCGGTATGTGAACTCTTCCTTCTCTATCCTGGAAGTTCTCAAGAATTGCCACCACACATCTTCCCACAGCAAGTCCTGACCCGTTAAGAGTATGAACATACCTTGTTTCGCCGGTGGACTCTTCTCTATACTTTATAGAAGCTCTTCTTGCCTGATAGTCTTCAAAATTAGAGCAGGTGGATATCTCAAGCCATCTTTCCTGACTTGGTAGCCACACCTCAATATCATAGCCAAAAGAAGCTGCAAAACCAAGTTCCTCTCCACAAAGCTTTACAACCCTGTAGGGAAGATTTAATTTTTTGAGAACCTCTTCTGCATCTTGTAAAAGCCCTTCAAGTTCACTGTAAGAGGTCTCAGGAGTTGTAAACTTAACAAGCTCCACCTTGTTAAACTGATGAACCCTTATCATCCCCTGTATTTTTTTGCCATAAGCACCTGCTTCCCGACGAAAACAGGGAGTGTAGGCAGTATAATATATGGGGAGTCTCTTTTCCTCCAGAATCTCTTCTCTGTGAAGATTGGTTACGGGAACCTCAGCGGTAGGGACAAGGTAATAGTCATCCTTCTCACACTTGTAAAGCTCTTCCCTGAATTTGGGAAGTTGAGCTGTGCCTATAGTTGAGGAGGTATTGGTCATAAAAGGAGGAAGCACCTCCTCATACCCCTGCTTTATGTGAAGGTCTAACATAAAGTTAATCAGAGCTCTTTCAAGTCTTGCTCCCAATCCCCTGCATACCACAAATCCACTACCTGTAATCTTTGCAGCGGCCTTGAAATCAAGAATACCGAGCTCCTCTCCAAGCTGTTGATGATCCTTAACGGGGAAATCAAATTCGGGAATTTTGCCCCATCTTTTAACTTCCTGATTTTCATCCCGAGGAACATCAGGATGAAGCCTGTTAGGCAGGTTAAGCAAAAATTCTCTTGTTTTTTCTTCGTACTCTTTTCTCTTTTTTTCAAGAGCTTTTAATTTAGAAGAAATCTCCTGCATCTCACTTAACAAATCCTTAACATCTTTACCTTCCCTCTTCAGTCTACCTATCTCTTTTGATTTTTTATTTTGGATAGACTTCAACTTATCTGTCTCTTTAATACACTTTCTTCTTTCCTCATCCAACAGAAGGAAGCTGTCAAGGTCAATATTAACCTTGCGTTTTGCAAGACTTTCTTTCACAATATCTATATTTTCTCTAACCCACCTGGGACCTAACATAACCTTTTCTCCTTTAAATTGACTTTAAACTTGCATCAATTTAATTTACTCTCAGAAGAGAGAAAATCAAGGGGATCCACTGGTTTCCCATCTTTTGCCCTTCTTACCTCAAAGTGCAGCATAGCCTCACCTGCTCCACTTTTTCCCACCTTAGCTATAGGCTCCCCCTGTTCCACAACATCCCCCTTTTCCACAAGATTAACCATATTATACATATAACAGGTGTAAATTCCTATCTCCTGATGTTCTATTATTATAGTCCAGCCATAGTTTCTCAAAAGACCGCTATAATAAACCTTCCCTCTGGCAGGAGCAACAATCGTTGTTCCCTCTGGAGCAATAATATCTATCCCAAATTCACTCTTTCTATACTCCTGGGGTTTTACCTTCTGATCCACAGGCCAGATTAAAATCCCTTTTTCCTTGAGTGTTTCCTTTTGAGAAGGAGAAAACTTAATTACCTCTTTCTCTTCCTCAGGCGTGACAGGGGCTTTTTTACCCCCACTTATTATCTCCTCAGGAATCTTAACTTCCTTAACCTGAGTTGCACCAGGGATAAATATCCTCTGACCTGCTACTATATGGTCAGGGTCGGATAACCTGTTGAGGGATATAACCTCCTCCATGCTGACTTTATAAGTTTTGCATATGCGCCAGAGTGTTTCATGTTTTTTTACTGTATGATACACCCCTTTAACTTTCACAGGAATTATAAGTTTTTGCCCTGGATAGATTTTACTGGTTCGAAGATTGTTTTTTTTCTTAATTTCCGTAACTGTGACATTATACTGCCTGCTTATCTCCCAGAGACTATCCCCCTTCTGAACAATATAGTATCTGTAGTAGGTAAGAACTGCTGCATTTAAAAACTGGCAAAAAAAACCTGTCCAGCAAACAAAAACAGCAAAAATTACAAATTTTGTAAACCTTTTTAAAGACACCTTACTTCCACCTTTTTTCAAAGCAATCCATCGGGATGGGGGGATTTGAACCCCCGACTTCCTCGTCCCGAACGAGGCGCGCTAACCAGGCTGCGCTACATCCCGCTGAAAATCTTACCTAAATTAAAGAATCCAATTGTGGCAAAAAGGACAATAATCCCTGCCAGCAAGATACCGGTAAAAATAGCAGGAAAAGAGTACTTCACTGGAATTGATAAGAAAAAACTGACAAAACTTCCTGTCCAGGCTCCTGTAAATGGCAAAGGAATAGCTACAAGAAGTATAATTCCCAAAATTCCATATTTTTGAATAATTTGTTTTTTTGCATCAAGCCTTTTTTCTATGGCGCCGAACACCCTCCCGAATTTACTTTTTTTTACCTTAGAGGATAAATATTTAAGCCCAAAAAGCAAAGGCAAAACAGGAGCTGCATTTCCTAAAACACTTATTACATAAGCTTTAAAAGGGTTTGCCCCAAGAGATACTCCAAGAGGAAGTCCTCCTCTGAGTTCTGCTACAGGAAACATACTCACAATAAAGGTAATAAAATAAGGGTGAAAGGACAGTTTATTCACTCCTCTCCTCCCATCCATATTTTCCAATTAAAGGAACGAACACGCACTTTTCCACTTTTTTACTGTAAACTTTACCTTTCCTTTTTCTTATGACCATAAGATCCTGACAGTAAATATCCCCCACCGGTATAACCATTATCCCTCCTTCTCCAAGTTGCTCTATTAAAGGAGGAGGAACA
>JAGHCI010000131.1:0-3560 GCA_021160545.1 Candidatus Aerophobota bacterium
ATTCTAATCTTGTCCTTTGCTTGAGGGATGTGAGTGAAAATCACAGAAAAATCCAGGGAATAGGTTTTTCATCGGTTTTCCATTCTCTTTTAGGAATAGATGAGAAAGGTAACCCCTTAACACCTCTTTATCCTTTCACTGATACAAGAGGAAAAGACAAAGTTAAAAAGATAAAAGAAAAAATTCCGGACTTTTACAGAAAAACAGGCTGTCCTCCTCATCCCATATATCCTGCGATAAAGATTTTATGGCTGAAAGAGGAAAATGCGTCTCTTTTTAAAAAAATTAAAAAATTTGTCTCCATTAAAAGCTACATCTTAAATAAATTAACAAAAAACCTGGTGGAGGATACATCTGTTGCCTCAGGTTCAGGCCTTTTAAACATCCACAAACTCTGCTGGGAGGAAGAAATTTTGGATTTTCTGGAATTGAAAAAAGATAATCTCCCTCAACTTGTGGAGGCAACCGAAAAACTTACCATAAAATACGTGCCAGGAATTGAAAGGTTAAAAGAAACGCCCATTTATCCAGGTGGAGGGGATGGGGTTTTGTGTCATCTTGCAAGTGGTCTTAAGAAAAACGTTGTCTCATCAACTGTTGGCTCAAGTGGAGCAATTCGTACAGCTACAGAAAAACCTTTCTTGCATGAGAAAGAAAGCACCTGGTGTTATCATTTTTACAAAAACCTGTGGATAGTTGGAGGAGCTATTAACAATGGAGGGATTGCTTTAAACTGGTTTAAAGATAAACTTTACAAAGAAGAGGAAAAAAAGGCAAGGGAAAAAGGAGAGGATATATACAAACTGATGGAAGAAGAGGCACAAAAATCACCCCCTGGAGCAAGGGGTCTTATCTTTTTACCTTTCCTCACCGGCGAAAGATCCCCTAACTGGAACCCAAGAATGAGAGGATGTCTCATAGGACTTTCTCTGCATCATGAAAAAAAAGATATCATTAGAAGCATCATGGAAGGGGTTATGTGCAGAATGAAGGCCATAATGGATATTTTTAAACCTCTTGTTGGAGAAAAACCCTTTGTGGTGGCAAGTGGTGGATATACAAAAAATAACCTCTGGTTAAGAATACAGGCAGATCTTTTCAACCTCCCCATTAACATTATGGCTGAAAAAGAAGGAGCAGCTATGGGAGCAGCAATTGTTGCTATGTTCTCTCAAGGTAAAATTAAAGACTTTAAAGAATTTGAGCCAGAAATAGAAAAAAGTATCCTGCCTTGCAAAGAAAATGTTGAAAAGTACAGAAAGGTCTACGAAAATCATCTTAAAGCTTACAAATGCCTTGAGAAATACTTTTCCTGCTAAGGAAGCTTAAAAATGCCGAGTATGAAAGCTACTTTAGAAAAAATAATTTACTACAACCAGGAAAATAACTACCTCGTTGCAAAATGTTCCCTCTGTGAGGATGAGACCGAAACCTTCACTGTGGTAGGTAATGTGGTTAACCCTGAACCGGGGACAGTTCTTAAAATTGAGGGAGAGTGGTCAGTTCACCCAAAATACGGAAGACAATTTAAAATCCAAAGCTATGTGAAACTTTACCCTGTAACAGAAAAAGGTATAGAAAAGTATCTTGGAAGTGGAATAATAGAAAAGATAGGACCAGGAATTGCTGCAAGAATAGTTAAACACTTTGGAAAGGAAAGCTTAAAGATAATAGAGGAAAGTCCTGAAAAACTGGAGGAAGTTGAGGGAATAGGGTCAAAGAGAAAAGAAAATATCCTTTCTGCCTGGAGAAAACAAAAAAAGACAAAAGAGGTGATGCTTTATCTTTACTCTCTTGGAATAGGACCATCAACTGTTAACAAAATCTATGCTACCTACGGCGATGATGCACCTCAAAAAATTCAGGAAAATCCTTATTGCCTTATGGATGATATATTCGGGATAGGCTTTAAAAAAGCAGACTCTATTGCCAAAGACATGGGAATAAAAAAAGACTCCCTGGAGAGGATAAAAGCAGGCATCCACCACATTTTAATCCAAGGCACAGATCAGGGACACATCTTTCTTCCTTATGAGGAAATTAAAGAAAAGGCAAGCAGCCTGCTTGATGTGGAAAAAGAGAAAATAGAAAAAGCCTTATCCTACTTGCAGGAAAAAAAGGAAATAATTATAGAAGATGGGGCTGTTTATCATCCTGAGCTTTATTTTGCCGAGGTAGAAGTTGCAGAAAATCTTAAGAAATTTTTAAAAAAGGAAAAAGAAAGTCTTCCTCTTGGATGGGAGCTTATGATAAACCTTGTTGAGGAAAGAGAAAAAATAAAGCTTTCTCCCGCACAAAAAGAAGCTGTAAAAACAGCCCTTCAGGAAAAGCTGATGGTCCTTACAGGTGGACCTGGGACGGGAAAAACAACAACACTCAAACTTGTTGTTTTGCTCTTTGAGGAACTCGGATTTAAAGCTCTCCTTGCAGCTCCCACGGGAAGAGCAGCAAAAAGACTCTCTCAGGCTACTGAAAAAGAGGCAAGCACCATTCATCGTCTTTTGCAGTTTGTTCCAGGACAGGGATTTATTAAAAATGAAAAAAACAAATTAAGAGCGGACCTTATAGTAATTGATGAGGTATCCATGGTGGATATCATACTGATGAGGGCGCTGCTCAGAGCACTTCCCCCATCCTGCAGGCTTATTTTGGTGGGGGATGCTGATCAGCTTCCTGCAGTTGGACCTGGAAATGTTCTGCAGGATATCATTGCCTCAGGTGCTGCAAGTGTTGTTAAACTTGATGAAATATTCCGCCAGGCAAAAAGAAGCCTTATAGTTGTGAATGCTCACAGAATAAATAAGGGCGAATTTCCCTATCTTTACTATCCAAAAAAGGAGATAAGCAGCTTTGAGGGGAAAGATTTTTACTTCTTAGAAGAATCTGATAAAGAAAAGGTGGAAAAAATAATAGTGGAACTTTACTGTAGAAAAATCCCTGAGAAGTTTGGATTTGACCCTTTCTCTGAAATCCAGATTATATCTCCTCTTTATAAAGGAACAGCTGGAGTTACAAGATTAAATAGGATTCTTCAGGGTATTTTAAATCCAGAAGGAAGGCACCTCTTGCGAGGACAGACTCTATTTCGGGTTGGAGATAAAGTTATGCAACTTAAAAATAATTATGAGAAGGAGGTTTTTAACGGAGATATAGGGAGAATAGAGGAGATTGATCAGGAAAAAGAAACAGTTACGGTAAAGTTTCCTGATAAAAGTGTAACCTATCAGGGGTATGAGTTAAACCAGCTTACCTTATCCTATGCGGTAAGCGTGCACAAATCTCAGGGTTCAGAGTATCCCGCAATTATCATGCCAGTCATAGTTTCCCATTACATAATGCTTCAGAGAAACCTTCTTTATACAGCCCTGACAAGAGCGAAAAAACTTGCCATTTTAATAGGTGAAAAAAAGGCTCTTTTTATAGCCATAAAAAATGATAAAGCAATTAAAAGATATACAAAACTTGCAGAGCGAATAGCTGAAAAAAAGAGGGAGGAAAGTGTTGACACAGGGTAAAAAATTGCTATTTTTTATTATGGCGCCTGTAGCTCAGTTGGACAG
>JAGHCI010000073.1:0-8717 GCA_021160545.1 Candidatus Aerophobota bacterium
ACGGTAATCTCTTATTTTAAGCATCGTATGTCTTAAAATGCCTTTTCATAGATTTTTCTTATTTCTGAGATTCCAAGTTCTCGTGGATTATTATCAAGAAGTCTTTTTACTTTGGAAGCAAGGTCTGTTAGCTTAGGAATATCCTTTTTTTCTATTCCTACATCTCTAAGTCTTGAGGGAATTGGCATATCTTCAACCAGCTTTTTTATTGCCGATACTGTTTTTCCTGCTGCCTCTTCTGGAGAGAGATTTTTCGTGTCTTCTCCCATCTTTTCGGCTACTTGGGCAAATTTGTGGATGCATGCTGGCATATTGAATTCGCTGACCCAGGGTAACATTATAGCATTGGCCAAACCATGAGGTATTCCGAATGTTCCACCAAGAGGATAAGCAAGAGCATGCACTCCTCCGGTCCCCGAATTCGTAATAACTATTCCGCCAAATAAACTACCAAGAGCTAATTTATCTCTTGCTTGCTTGTTATTTGGTTTTTCCATAACTTTCCTTAAATTTTGAGCTATAAGTTCTATAGCTTTTAAGGCTATAATATCTGTCAGTGGAGACGCTTTTTTGCATATATAACATTCAAAAGCGTGAGTGAAAGCATCAAGTCCTGTAAATGCTGTGATTTTTGAAGGGAGAGCGTCTGTAAAAGAAGGATCAACTATAGCGACATCCGGCAAAAGGTATGTACTTACGACAGCCTGTTTAAGTTTCATAGATTTGTTTGTAACGATAGCATTAGGAGTTGCCTCTGCTCCAGTTCCTGCTGTTGTTGGAAGTAAAATTACCGGAAGCCCTTTTCCTGGCACCTTCTCTGTGCCTATATAATCACAAACTTTTCCCTCGTATTTGAGTAAGATAGCAACCACTTTAGCAACATCCATGCAACTTCCTCCACCCAATCCTACTATCACCTCAGGATTTTTTTCTTTTATTACTCTGACGCAATTTTCAATCATTTCAATGTTTGGTTCTCCCTCAATTTCATCGAACAAATTAACTTCCAGATTGACAGATCGAAGCGATTGGACAATTTTTTCCGCAATTCCCACCTCAACAATATTCTTGTCAGTAATTACTGAAGCCTTGCGAGCACCAAGTTGCCTTGCTTTTTGTCCTGTTTCTTTACCTGTTCCTCTGCCAAAGATTGTAATTCCTGGAGCCCTGAAAGAAAAAGTTTTTATTTCCATTTATAAGATCCTTGAGTTATATTTTTACTCTTTTAAAAATCCTACCGCCTTTAGTGCTTTTTCAAGTTTTTGTCTTTCCTCTTCTTTTAAGGGCAAAATAGGAGGTCTAACATTGCTATGTGATATTATACCCATCATTTTCATAGCTTCTTTTACATAACTTATATAGCGAGAGCTATCACCGTCTTTTCTCCACCATATAGTTTTAAAAAGAGGCATAAGGTCAGAGTGAATTTTCTTTGCTTTTTCATAATCTCCTCTACTCTCTGCCTCACACATACTGAGAGCAGTTTTAGGTGCAAAATTAGCAAGTGCAGATACAACTCCTTTAACTCCTATAAAGGAAGCAAAAGGTTCATTTCTTTCTCCACTGCCATTTATTACATTTACCTTATCTCCTATTTCTTTAACCACCTGAATTAATTTGCTAATAAGGGGGGTATTTTCTTTAAAACCCACAATGTTATCAATCTCAATAAGTTTTTTTAACACAGAGAGAGGAATATCTACTTGAGAAGCAAAATGATTGTTATAAACCGTAATGCCAAGCTTTGTAGCTTTTGCAATAGTCTTATAATGCTCAATAATCACTTCCTCGGTTGGAGCCCAATAATAGGGAGGACTAATCATAGCCCCGCTTGCACCAACTGATTCTGCGTGTTTGACAAGCTCTATAACCTTTAAAGTGCTTGTGTGGTTACATCCTGCTATGATCGGAACTTCTCCTCTTGCCTCTTCTACTATGACTTCAAGAATTTTCTTTCTCTCTTCTATGGTTAGCATGGGGCATTCTCCCGTGCTTCCCGTAGAGATAATGACTCCTCGTCCTTCTTTTATTCCATTGTCTACAATAAACCTGACCTGCCTTCTTAAGCTATCAATGTCTACATTTAGCTTTTCGTCAAAAGGAGTTACCATCACCACACAAACGCCTTTTAAAACCCTTTTTAACCTCTCTATTTCCATTCTCTACTCCTTTATTTTTTTTCTTTTATGGCCTGGATTGGATTAACCAATCCAGGCCACTTTCCTTTGAATTTTTAACCTTTTTTACTCCTGATGAGTTCAAGAGCTTCCTTTTTCGCTTCTTCAGCCAGAGTCTCTATATCTTTTATCCCATACATCATCTTTTCACACATTGCCTGAATTATCTCCTCTGTCTCCGGATACTTATAGTTAACCAGAGCATCATCTCTCATCCTTACATAAGGTTCGACAGACCTGTACCATTCTGCAATTTGCCTTGAGTAGATACCTTCCTTTAAGAGCTCCTCGGTTAAACCTCTTATTGTTGGGAAGTATTTTGAATCTCTCATTATTTTCTTTGCTCCCCAATCTGTACAGCAAAGTTCAATCCAAGCCCAAGCTGCTGCAGGATGAGGGGCATTTTTTGTAATGACGTGAGTCCAATCCCACGAGAATTCAAAAGGTTCTTTTCCTGGGGCAACAAGTGTAAAGGTTCCCCATTTATCTTCTCCTACGAGGTTAGGAGCATTGGCTGGAAAAGCGCGAGGTTCATGCATTGCTTCTATAATCATTGACACCTTTTCCTGCCAGAATAGTCTTTCTTTTTGTTTAAAACCTGACACTCCAGGGTTTGGGCGAGGGCTGTATCCCTGTCTGTAAATATTCACATACCATTTAAAGGCTTCAATAGCTTCAGGAGAGGTCCACATAGGAGTTTCATAATCATCTGACCACCAGCGTCCACCATTTTGATAGAGTATGTAGGAAAAACCGTTTTTATCCCAGGTAGTTGCTATACAGGTGGGATAATACCCTTCTTCTCCAGCAAATGCAGCTTTAAGTTTTTTCAAAATTTGCATATATTCATTCCAGTCAACTCTGGCACTTGGCTCATAAAAGGGTAATCCAGCTTTTTTAAAGTGTTTTTTGTTATAGAAGACCTGTTGCAGAATGAACTGTCCCTCAGGAATTCCATACTGTCTCCCATTATGTTTCCCCAGAGCCAAAGAGGCAGGATTAAAATCTAAGCTGCGGGGCCAGTGTTTTACAACTTCTGTCAAATCCATAAACATACCTCTTTCAGCAAGAGCACCAAGTCTATACATGCTTCGTGGAAGATCAGGGGGATTGCCTGCTGCAACATCAGTGAGAAGCTTTCTTTCCATTTCAGAACAGGGAACTCCTATGGGCTTAACCTGTATATTTGGAAACATTTGTTCAAAGACTTTTTTAAGTTCACTGTACCAGGGCATAATCACCCAATCGGTATCGTCGTAGATTCTGAGGTCGTATTTGGACTTGGTATCAACAGGGCCAAACAAGGAATATGTACTTGCAAAACAAATACCACTTAGTGAAAGTATGAGGAAAACCAAGGTGACCACTCTCACTAATCTTTTTATCCGCATAAATTCCTCCTTTCAGCTTATTTACTTAATTCTTTGTCTATATTTTTTATTGACCATCACCTCCTTTTTCTCTCCCTTTCCCCAATTAAATTAAGGGAGGTAGGTGTTAAAACTTCAATCCTGTCATTGCTATACCCTTCAGGTAGTATCTTTGCAGGAATATAAAAAGAATTATTGCTGGTAGTGCCGAGAGTACCGCTCCACACATTAAGATTCTGTAATCAGTAAAAACAGTACCCCGCATATACACAAGCCCTATGGTAACTACCCTCATTTCTTTGGAACTTGTAACTATTAATGGCCACAGAAAAAGATTCCAGCTAAAAATAAACATGAATATAAATACAGTCAAAAGTGCTGGCACCGCATTGGGTAAAATAACATGCCAGTATCTTTGCCATACAGATGCACCATCTATTTTAGCCGCTTCTTCCAATTCCATCGGTATAGTTAAAAAATACTGTCTTAAGAGAAAGGTAGAGGCAGATCCTGCTATATATGGACCTATCAGACCTTGATAAGTGTCTATCCATCTAAATGTTCTTACAATGATAAATCTGGGGATAAGCGTTGCTACTATTGGAATTAACAAACTTACCATCGCTATAGTAAACAACACATCTCTTCCAGGAAATTTAAGGCGGGAAAAACCATAAGCTGCTAAGGAACCAATAACAAGATTTCCAGCGGTTACACAGATAGCTACTATAAAGCTGTTAAGAAGATATAAAGCAAAGGGATCAGCGTAATAGCCCTGAGCTGTTATTGCTCCTCTTGGATTTAAGACGTTTTTGTAGACTTCTAACGTTGGTGGAGTAGGTATCCATTGAGGAGTCTTTGCAAAAACATCTTCTGGAAGTTTAAGTGAGGTGGAAATTGCCCACAAAAAAGGAGCCAAAAATATGAATGAAATAATTCCCAGTATTACATACATCGCTATCTTTTTTAAAAGATTATAATGAGAATAACTGAGCATCTTACTCTCCTTTTGTTATTATCATTAACCCTCTGCTGGTTTTAGATACTTAAATTGTATGTACATTATAATCATCAGTATGACGCATAATGTCATAGAAATTGCACTTGCATAACCCATCTGGTAATTTTCAAATGCCATATTATATGTTCGCAGAAGTAAAACATCGGTAGAACCGTATGGTCCTCCTCCTGTTAAAACATAAATTGGGGTAAAAGCTTGACTAACCACTATCATGGACATTACAAGGACATATAACATCATGGGTCGAACAAGGGGTAAGGTTATATGCCAGAAACTTTTAAATCCTGTAGCTCCATCTATTTTAGCTGCTTCATAATATATCTCTGGGATACTTTGAAGTCCTATAAAAAATATAACTGCATTGTAGCCTGTTAGTCTCCAGGAGGACATCATAATTATAGAAAACATTGCCCATTTTGGGGTGCTAAGCCAGTGTATTGGTGGAAACCCTAATTTTGTCAGGTAGTAATTGATTAGTCCCCCTTCCTCAAGCATCCACATCCACATATACCCCCCTGCTGATTCAGAGATAATGTAGGGAATAAATATTGCTGTTAAGAAGATAGTTCGACCTTTTACGTCTAATCCTTTAAATAAAGCGGCAAGAAGTAAAGCAGCTGAAATAGAGATTACCAGTACTCCTCCAATATAAAGAAAAGTATGGTAAAATGCAGCCCAGTATTTTTCAGAATGAGCAAGTCTTATATAATTTTTAAGGCCCACAAATTCTGGAGAAGAGATAAGGTCCCATTTGAAAAAACTGAGCACACTAAGGTATGCCATTGGAAATATTTTCCAAACAGCAAGATAAATTATAAATGGTAAAAGAAACACATATCCTACGTATTCCACTCCTAACCTTCGTTTCTTTTTTCTTAGTGTGAAGTTGCTCATTTTTACCCCAACTTATATATTTTTGAGATTAGAATTTGCTTTCATGATTTTTGCAGAGGAAGGAGCAAAATTTGTGCCAAAATAAGAATTAATTACAAAAAAGCGGTATTTAAAGATTTTTCGATAGATAAATTAATAAACAAAATGTTAACAATATAAGCTCTTTTGTTAAAAAAATAAACAAAACGTTCTTTTTTTGAACAACATTAAATCGCCATATTCTTCAATCTCTTCCATAAAGTTGTGCGGCTTATACCAAGTTCTTTTGCTATTTCCGAGATACTTTTGCCTGATTTTCTTTTCTCCAGAGCATATTCTAAAAGTATTCTGTTTTCCACATCTCTCAATGAAAATCCCCCTTTTAAAAGTTCAAATACATCATTTTTTCTTATTGCCACACTCCTTTCTCTTTTCTCAAGTTCAGAGATAGCTATGTATTTTAATTTTTCCTCTCTTATCTTAAATCCTTCAGAGAGAAAAAATAACCTCTGAGCGAAATTTATGAGTTCTCTTATATTCCCGGGCCAGCCGTAGCCAAGCAGGATATCTTTTAACTCTTCGCATATCTTTTCAAAATTTATCTCGGTAAAACCATTACCAGAAAGATTTGAAACTGTCTCTTTAAATATGGGAATTATATCTTCTTTTCTTTCCCTTAAAGGAGGAAGGTGGATATGAAGGACATTTACCCTGTAATAAAGATCCTCCCTGAATTTTCCCTCTTCTACCATTTTCCACAGGTCTTTGTTGGTAGCGGTAATTATTCTAACATCCACCGGGATAAATTTTGTTCCTCCGATCCTCCTCACTCTTTTTTCCTCTATGACCCTCAGAAGACGATTTTGCAGAGAAAGAGGCATTTCTGCTATCTCGTCCAGAAAAATAGTGCCCCTGTGTGCAAGCTCAAAAAGGCCGGGTTTCCCTCCTTTTTTCGCGTCAGTGAAGGCTCCCTCCTCGTACCCGAAAAGTTCCATCTCCAGAAGCGATTCGGGTAAAGCTGCACAGTTAATTGCAACAAAAGGATTATCCCTCAAAAGGCTATAGTTGTGAATACTCTGGGCAAGAATATCCTTACCGGTTCCAGTCTCACCTGTGATTAAAATGGTAAGATTTGTTGCTGCATATTTTTTGGCTTTTTTTATCACATCTTTAATTGCTCTGCTTTTCTGAGTTATATCCTCAAAAGTTGCCCCTGCAACAAGACCGCTGCTGTAAAGATTCTTTCTAACTTTAATTTCGGTATTCTGCAGAACCTTCAGGGGTGTGAGATTGATAACTACTCCTGAAACTTTCTTTTCAATTTTTACCGGAAAAACATTTGCCACAAGTTCTCTACCTTTTGCTTTAACCACACATCCTGTGATTCTTTTGCCCTTTCTCCATACATCTTTTATATCAAGTCCCTTTAAAACAGAACTTAATTTTTTGTTTAAAATAAGGTTTTCCTCTATTCCCAGAAGACTTTCCACCTGTCTGTTAACAACAGAGATTTTTTTATTCTCATCAAGCACTATTATTCCCTCATGAATTGAATCAAGAATTGTCTTGTATCTTTTGGCTTTTTTTACTTCCTCCTCAACTGCTATTACAGTATTTTTTGCCTCCTCTAAAGCCGCTTTTACTGCCTCTTCCCCGGATTCTATCAATACCGGATTCATTCCATAAAGCCCTGTTTTTTCAACAACTACATGGTCACCAATTACATTTTTAATTCCAAGTTCTTTAACTTTAAAAAGATACCTGTCAACTTCACCTTCATCTTCAATCTCAAAATAGCTTATGTTTAAATTTAAACATTTTGCTATTTTTCTTCCCCCTGAAATTACGTTGGAAAAGCCAATAATAGCAGTTTTTCCTTTCAGGTTTTTAGCTTTGATTAAAGCCTCAAGAAGGTCATACCCTGTCACTCTTATTTCAATAACCGGCAGATACACCTGAGGTGATGATTTTATTAGAAGAGCAGTTCCTCCTCTTGTAACTATTGCTTTAACTCCCTTTTTCTGTAGCCTGATAGCTTTTTTAAGTCCTTCCTTTAAATCACCCTCTTCTATTTCAATGGGGAACTGGGTTTGTAGTTTTTTTGCCAGAATGGCAAGAGCAGGATAAGGAGCAACAAAACCTATTTTCATCTTTTACCTCTTTTTTATTTTTTCACTTTACCTTTTTTCTTCTTTTTCCCTCTCCATCTGCAGTCTTAAGAGCGGAAAAAACCATTTGAGGGGTAACAGGAAAAGGTTCATTATGAATAGTCTCATCCTCTCTGCAGGCTGCCTCTGCTACCTTCATGAGCTTTTCCTCTCTGATATTGTAAAGACCTATATCACCAAGTGTTGTGGGAAGTCCCACAAGCTCACAGAAAGAGAAAACCTCATCTATAATTTTTCTGGGTTTATCAGTTAAAAATAAAGAGGCAAGTGTGCCAATTGCAACCTTTTCCCCGTGGAAGTATTTGTGGGTTTCCTCAAGCACAGTAAGACCGTCGTGAATGGCATGAGCAGCAGCAAGTCCTCCACTTTCAAATCCCACACCGCTTAATAAAATGTTTGCCTCCACAATATGCTCAAGAGCAGGTGTTACAATCTTTCTCTCACAGGATATCTTAGCAGAAAGTCCATATTCAATAAGTGTCTCATAACAAAGTCTTGCAAGGGAATAAGCACTTAGCGTGCCATATCCTCCTGCCATGTTTTTTGCGTATGCTTTTTTGCAGGATTCTGCCTCAAACCAGGTGGCAAGTGCATCTCCCATCCCCGAGACAAGAAACCTCACCGGGGCATCTGCAATTACTTTTGTATCAACAAGGACAAGATCAGGATTTTTAGGAAGCTTTAGATAACGCTTAAATTTTCCCTCGGGTGTGTATATTACAGAAAGCGCACTGCATGGGGCATCAGTTGATGCTATGGTTGGAATAATGAAAACAGGAACTTTTAATCTGTAGGCAACTGCCTTTGCTGTATCAAGTGTCTTGCCTCCCCCCATACCACCCACAACCTCACAGGCATTTTTCTCTCCTATTTCAAAAAGTCTTTCTATTTCCTCATCACTGCATTCACCACCAAACCTTTCAACCCTGATTTCCACCCTCTTTCTTACCTTATCTTCTATCCGGGGGTAAATGTTATCCATCACAAAAGGATCGCAGATCAAAAATGCCTTCCTGCCAAATCTTAATATCTCCACCCCTAAGTTTTCCAAGGCGTCTTCACCCTGAACATACCTTCCAGGGAAAATCGCGGTTGTAATAATTTTTTC
>JAGHCI010000024.1:0-5225 GCA_021160545.1 Candidatus Aerophobota bacterium
CTCTAAGATATCCTATACTTACAACTTTAATATCTTTACCGTTAACTTTTCCCTCTGCTCCTTTTCCTGGAATGGCTCTGAATTCTTCAACAGAAAAGGTACCTTTGGAGGCTGTAACAATCCCTCGAGCAATAGGGTGCTCAGAATGAGTTTCTATCGAGGCTGCGTATTTTAAAAGCTTGTCTCTATCAAGGTTTTTCCTCAAAACTACAACATCTGTAACGCCAAACTTCCCTTGAGTGAGTGTCCCTGTCTTATCAAAGATAATCGCCTGGATATCTTTTGCCTTTTCAAAGGCAATACGGTTTCTTACAAGAAGTCCATTTTTTGCGGAAATAGCAGTTGAGACAGCAATTACCAGGGGAACTGCAAGGCCGAGAGCATGAGGACAGGTGATGACCATCACTGTGACTGTTCGCTCAAGAGCAAAAGCAAAATCTTTATTCAGCATTACAAGCCATAAAAAAAGTGTTATCACTCCTCCCGATAAGGCTATAATAGTAAGCCATAAAGCTGCCCTGTTTGCCAGATCCTGAGTCTTTGATTTACTCTCCTGTGCTTGCCTGGTAAGTTCAATAACCTGCGAGAGAAAAGAATCCTTGCCCGTCTTCTCAATCTCCACTAAAACTGACCCTTCGCCGTTAATTGCTCCTCCTATAACCTTATCGCCTGATTTTTTATTCACAGGCTTTGATTCTCCCGTTAACATAGATTCATTAACCGATGTTTCGCCATCAACAACTTTGCCATCTGCTGGTATTTTCTCTCCAGGTCTTACAATAACTCTGTCACCCACCCTAAGCTCTTCTACAGGCACATCCTTTACACTCCCATCATCCATAAGTTTATGAGCATCAGAGGGCATAAGTTTTGCAAGTTCCTCCAGTGCTCTTGAAGCACCCATAATTGACTTCATCTCAATCCAGTGTCCAAGGAGCATAATATCAATAAGAGTAACAAGTTCCCAGTAAAACACTTTTCCTTCAAGACCAAAGACTACAGCACTGCTGTAAAGGTAAGCAGTTGTGATAGCAACAGCAATAAGAGTCATCATTCCAGGTCTTGATGATTTTATCTCATTAAGAAATCCCTTTAGAAATGGATATCCTCCATAGAGGAAAACAAAGGAGGAAAGTGTAAAAAGAAGGTAGAAATCCCCCCAAAATCGTATGTTAAGGCCAAGAAAGTTTTGAATCATGGGCGAAAGGAAAAGAACAGGTATTGTAATTAAGAGAGATACCAAAAACCTCTTTTTAAAATCAAGAACCATGTGAGCATGACTATTATAATGCTCAGCTCTTGATTTATGGACTGTATGGTGGGTGTTGTACCTCATAATCATTCTCCTGATGTATTTTATGTGAATTATTATACCTTTTCCCCATCCTACCTAAGTTAACTTTTCAAATCCTTTTTCATTCTGTCAAATTCTTCTTTGGTAATTTCACCTTTGGCATAACGTTTCTTTAAAATATCCATCGGAGTTTCCATTGTTGATGGACTACCTGAGCTTTTCTCTCTTGAGCTTTGTAAAATAAAATAAATCACAAAACCCAGCACAATCAGTACAATAACAGGAAATATTACCCACATAACTGTTCCCCCCATCATATGTCCCCATTCGCCCATATACCAATCATCATTACTATTAGCAAAAGCTAAAGTAAAAGCTGGCCAAGTTAAAATTGTCGCTAAAAGTAAAATCAATTTTTTCATTTTATCCCCCCTTAAAATTCTCTTGTGAGGTAACTACCAGTCAAAAAGACATACTGCTTTTTCTCGTTTTTTTACATCTCTTGCAAGAAAACCCTATCTGCATCAACTACTTACAATCTTTCAGTGAATCTGAAAAGATCTTTAAGGGTATCAATACTTCCTTTTTTAAAAGGCGTCCCAGATACAAATTCCTTCTGGTAAATTTTATCTTTTTTACCTACAGTTCCGGTTTCAAAGGTAAAATAACCATTTTGGGCTTAAAACATCAAGTTACCACAAGATTCTGGGTTGGTTCACTTAAAATGGCTTCAAGAGGAAATTTATCCATGCGGGGTGAGGGGCTGTTTTATCTTTAAAAGCCCGGTTTCTGTTATTTCCATAAAAAAGGTGCGCGTATCATGTCCACACATTCTACAACCATCTATCCGAAACAGTCTAACTATATCTCCCGGGGGCCTGCCAAATATTTTTGCACCGTACTGAGTCATTATCAGTTGCTTTGCAAGAACCATCGTGCCATCCACTATATGTCCTACTGCGTATCCACCCGCCGCCTCAGCTGTCAACTCTTCATGGCCTGATCTTTTTTGAGAAACAAAGAGAGCGGTTTGATGCCACTTCTTCATAAAATTAAAAAGTTGCCTGATTACTACACGAGCAAGCATTTCCTTATGTTCGTAAAGGCCTGTTACAGAATCAATAATGGTAAATTTCACCTGATAGTTTTTAATAGCATAGGCAAGTGTTGCAAGAAGATTTGGTATATTTTCTCTGAGAGATGTGTGAGAAGCCGCGTCAATTAAAACAATATTCTCCTCAATCTCGTCAAATTCTACACCCATAGCTTTTGCTCTTTCTCGCAGAGAGGTAGCAACAAAAGGAGAAGGTGTCTCTACCGTAATAAAAGCAACTTTCCTGCCGTCAGCCACCTGCCTGACTGTAAATTGCTCAACAAGCAAAGTCTTTCCGGTATCTGAGGAGCCTGTTACATTAAACACAGTGAAGGCGGGAATGCCACCAAGTGGTTTTTTCACCACTTTTTTATTTCTCAGCTGGGTGACAAAGAACAACTCATCAAGCCCTTCAACTCCCGTTGGAACACCATATATACAGGGAGCCTCCTTGAGAGCCTCTCCACCTTTCAGTATTCCCTCTTCAATCACCTGAGGTCTTCTGTACCCTTCTTCCCTTAAATCTTGCTCGTCCATTAATCCTGATCCAATACCTTTTTAATCTCCCTGAGCAGGAAGGCAGGGTTGTTAATGGGATAGGGTAATTTTTCGGCAATTTTTGCAAGACTTTTCTTTTTTATCCTGACATCTCCAAGTTTACTTATAATTTCCTCTTTACCTGAGATGGGAAATTCAATACCTTTTTCTTTTATTGCTTTAAGAAGAATGTAAGCCCAGGGTACTTCTTCAGAAAGAGCTTCAAGAACCTGAGAGGAAAATTCCACAAAAAGCTTTGATTCTTCCTCCCCTTCCCTTATCAATTTATAGGCGAGTTTGACAATTCCACCTGCCGTATGGACCTTGGGTTCTTTTCCTTCAGTTTCAAGAAATTCCTTCTCTCTTTTTATTTTTTCAAGGGCAGCGTTACTGTCGGCTCTTAGTATATTTCTCACAGACTGATGCGCAAGTCCAATTTCTCTGGCAATCTCCTCCTCTGTCCTGTTAAATTCTTCTTTAAGAACCACCGCATAAGCTGCTCTTGCAATTGAGGGAAGCCAGGTTAAAGCTCTAAACTCTGCCAGTTTTCTGAGCCCACCTAAAAGTTCTATGGACTTCAGGAAAACCCTCAAAACTACAGGATCCGGATTAACCTCTACTGGCTCAAGCTCAACTTTCATTGCGGGTTACATTATAACGGATTTTATTTCTTTGTAAAGTTCCTCGAGGGCTTTCTTGTAATCACACTCGGTTTTTTCAATTTTGTCCATCTTTTCCAGTAATTTTCTTGTTCTTTCCTCATTGACAAATTCTGCGAAGTTATCCAGCATATAACTATAAACCTGGCGCCCCAGCTTGGTGGAGAAGATAAATCTTTTTCTCTCAATAACGTATTTTCGGGCAAAAAGTTTCTGTATGACTGCAGCATAGGTTGAAGGACGACCAATTGCTCTCTCCTTCATCAGCCTTACAAGGTCTGCCTGAGTAAAGGGGTAACCTTCTGGCAAAACCCGAATCTCTACGGTATATCTATTCCTTCCTGCAGGAAGCTCTTTTTCCATTCTCACACTTCTATATAGCTGATAAGATTTACCCTCAGCTTTAACAATTCTCTCCTCAGTTAAAGTTCTATCTTTGTAACCTATCCTGTAGCAGTGTATCTCAACTGAAAACTCTTTACACTGACTTGCCATAAATCTGCGAAAAATTAAGTCATACAGTGCAAAATGATCCGGGGTTAATCTCCCTGCAAACCATCCCTCATAAGCCATCCTCTGAAGAGTGAATTTATCCCAGGATTTTGTGGGACGAATACACTCATGGGCTGACTGAGTGAAGAACCAGTCTCGTGGTTTGAAATCAGGACCCAGATACTCCTGAGCAATCTCTAAGCCACTATCACTCACAAAAGTTGAATCTGTGCGGTGATAAGTAATAAGACCATTTTCAAATAAATCCTGAGCAAGTCTCATAACTTTGTCAGAATTTAACTTTAAAATATTGTTTGAATCCTTCAGCATTTCATCTGTGCTATAGGGAGGGAAGGGAACTTTCATTTCTTCCCTTTTTTCCAGAACTTCTATAACCAGCTCAATTTCTTTTTCCTCCACTCCTTCAAGATATAAACTTAAATCAGGCACAAAAGCTACTTTTTTCTTCTTTTTAAATTTTTTCTCCTGCTGTATTACCCATCCAAGAACAGGAGTTTGAACCCGACCGGTCGAAAGCTCCCTCCTGTTGAATACTTCCCAGAGTTTACGAGAAAAGACAAAACCAATCCATCTATCCTCAATTCTTCGCACAAGCTGTGCTTTGACCTGTTCTTCATTTACCTCCCTGAGGTTAAGAAGGGCACTTAAAATTGCTTTTTGTGTCACCTCATGAAAATGTGCCCTCTTTACCTCAGCTATACCATTTAACAGGTTCTTTATATCCCAGGCAATTTTTTCACCTTCAGCATCCGGATCTGTAGCAACAATTACAAACTCTGTCTGGTAAGCAAGCTCTCTTAAAAAATCAATTCTCTCTCTGGAATCTAAAATTTTATCCGAACCACATTTTGGACACTTTTTTACATCCATCACAAATTGATTTTTGCAATTCTGACAATGCTTAATGGTGGTGTAAATGGGCACAAACTCATTGTTTACCTTCACTCCATAAAACTCTTTATCATGAGTTAGATCAACAAGATGACCAAGAGAAGCTGTTACAAGTAAAATGTAATTATTTGTTGCAACTTCGTAGAAAACAGAATTTTTCAGTATTTTAACGCTTGGTTTGCCAAAATAGTGTGCAATTGTCTTTGCTTTGGTGGGGCTTTCAACAATAAATAGTGCA
>JAGHCI010000082.1:0-8937 GCA_021160545.1 Candidatus Aerophobota bacterium
AAGTTGCTCCATAAAAAAGTATTTAGGTAATTTATCGTAAAATTAATATTGTGTTCAACGAGAAGAAATTGCCGAGACTTTTATGTGAAGAGGTTTTTGTTAAGTCAACCCTGGTTTTTTTATTTGACAAAAAATCTTTTATTTTTATAGTGGTGTTAAGTGGCGTAAAGAGGGACAAAGTGGGGGAAATATTTATAGGAGAATATCGTCATACTATAGATGAAAAAAATAGATTAATAATTCCCTCTTCTTTTAGACAGGTCCTTAAAAAAGAAGAGGGAAATTGCATTATCACAAAGGGATTTGACAGAAGTCTTTTTCTTTACACCTTTTCCGAATGGCAGAGTCTGGGGAGCAAATTAAGAAATCTTTCGACAAGTCGCTCTGACGTGCGTGCGTTTTTGAGGATTTTCTTTTCAGGTGCTCATCCTGTCAAACCTGATAATCAGGGGAGGATAACAATTCCACAGGCATTGAAGGATTTTGCCTGTATAAAAGACAAAGTTGTTATAATAGGTGCTTTTAACAAAATCGAAATATGGAGCCAGGATTTGTGGGAAAACTACTATAAGGAGAAAAAAGACATTTATGAGCAAATTGTGGAAAAAATTATGGATCTTGGAATATGAAATCTTCCTTTCATACTCCAGTAATGGTAAAGGAGGTTATTGAATATTTAAATCCAAAAGAAAATGGAGTTTATGTTGATTGCACCCTGGGAACAGGAGGACACAGTCTTGCTATTTTAGAAAAGATAGGCGGTAATATAAAGCTTGTTGGGATAGATTGGGATGAGGAAGCTATAAAAGTTTCCTCTGAAAGATTAAAAGACTATAAAGATAAAGTTGTTATTGTAAAGGCCAATTTTGCAGATATAGATAAGATATTGAGAGAAAAATGTATTGATAGGGTAAATGGGGTGTTATATGATCTGGGGCTTTCTTCCCTTCAACTTGAGAATAATAAAAGAGGTTTTAGTTTTCTTAAAGACATGCCTCTTGACATGAGAATGGATAGGGAAGGGGAGATAACAGCAGGTTATCTTGTGAATCACCTGTCAAAAGATGAGCTTGAAAATATTTTCTGGAATTTTGGTCAGGAAAGATGGGCAAGACGTATGGCGGAATTTATAGTGGAAGAAAGGAAAAAATCTCCTATACTAACTACAAAACAGCTTGTAGATGTTTTAAAAAAAGCGGTTCCTTCAAGATTTAGAAGGGGAAGAAGAATTCACTTTGCCACGAAGGTTTTCCAGGCTCTAAGAATAGCGGTGAATCAGGAACTGGAAAACCTCGAGCAAAGTCTTTCAAAGGCTATCAGACTACTTTATTCTGGGGGAAGAATATGTGTTATCAGTTATCATTCCCTTGAGGACAGGATAATTAAAGGGAAATTTAAACAGGTGGAGGGGAAAGAGCTTTTTATACTTACTCGTAAAGTGGTAAAACCCTCATGGGAGGAAGTCAAGTCTAATCCGAGAAGTCGTTCTGCCAGATTAAGAGCCGCAGAGAGGATTTAGAATGTCTATGAAGGGAAAGTGGTTCTGGCTTTTGGTGATTTTTGTCTTATCCCTTGTGGGATTGGAAACTTACCATAACATAGCTCTAATGTACAGGGGGTACCTTATTGAAAAGATGAGGCTGGAGAAAAAGAAACTTGAAAGGGAAAGGGATTATCTGAGAGAAAAGCTTTCCTTTTCTCTTTCTCTTGTTAGAATAGAAGCCTACAGCAGAGAAAAGCTGGGTTTTATTGATCCCCGGGATGTTAGATTTTTAAAAGAGAATTTCTCTCCCCCAGAAGAAAGCTCTTCCCCTCCACCGTCCGGGATTGAGGGCTTTTTCTTTAAATGGTTGAAGTTATTAAAAAATTGTATAAATAATTTTTTCTCATGATAAATGAAGAGAATAAAGAGAAGGAATGGTAAGAAGATTCGGTTTTTTTTACCTTTTTTCCTCATTTTTTTTGGATTTGGAGTTATTGAAATACGTCTTTTTCACCTTCAGGTTGTAGAACACAAAAAATACAGAAAAATTGCTGAAAAAGAACAAGTAAGAATAGTTAGTGTTTCTCCTCAGAGAGGGGTAATTTATGATGAGACTTCTAAACCCCTTGCTATAAATGTTACCTCGTTTTCTCTTTATGCATCACCTGGAAGAATTTCCAAGCCTGAGATTGTAGCTGCGAAATTAGCTTCTGTTTTGGGAGAAGATAGAGAGGACATTTTAAACAAGCTAAGAAAGGATAGGGTTTTTGTGTGGGTGAAAAGAAAGCTTTCTCTTGAGAAAAAAAACAGGATAGATAAGCTTGACCTTGAGGGTATTGGTTTTATAGAGGAAAGGAAAAGATTTTATCCGGAGAAAGAAGTAATGAGTCATGTTCTGGGCTGGGTTGGAGTTGACAATCAGGGACTTGCAGGGGTGGAATATTATTATGACAAAAGGCTCAGGGGGAGAAAGGGGAAAATTTTATTAAAGCGTGATGCTCTCGGACATTCTATTCCTCTCTCTCAAATAATTCTGGAGGAAATTATTCCGGGAGAAAATCTTGTTTTGACCATAGACTCAAAAATTCAGTCCATCGTGGAACAGGAAGTTTCCAGTGTTTTAAATGAAAAAAAAGCAAAATCCGTTGAGGCAATTTTTATAAATCCAAATACAGGAGAAATTATAGCACTCTGCAACAAACCAGATTATGATCCCAATAGCTGGCAAAGTTACTCATATTATGAGCGAAGAAACAGAGCGATACAGTTCATTTATGAGCCAGGATCTACTTTTAAGGTTATAACAAGTGCCGCGTTGCTGGAGGAAGGTCTTATAAGACCGGAAGAAAAAATCTATTGCAATCCTTTTTTGAGGTTTGGGGATCATGTAATCACCGATTGGAAAGAATTTAACAAGGAGATGAACTTTGTGGAAATTGTCTACAATTCCTCTGATACTGGCATGATCAAGGCAGCAGCAAGGATGGACAAAAGTTTATTTTATAAGTACATTATTAAATTTGGATTTGGCAGACAGACAGGGATTGATCTTCCAGGTGAGGCAAAGGGTATAGTTAAACCTCCGGGAAGATGGTACCTCACTGATTTTCCCTGCATTTCGATAGGTCAAGGTATAGGGGTTACTCCTCTGCAGATGGTTGTTGCCCTCTCAGCTGCTATAAACGGAGGTAATCTCCTGCGTCCTTTTGTGGTAAAACGTATTTTGAGTCCGGAGGGGAAAGTAATCTGGGAAAACAATACCCAGATTGTTGGGAGAGTTATCTCTGAGAAAACTTCAGACGTCTTGAGGGAAATTCTTGGTTATGTTGTGCAAAAAGGAACAGGGAAAAAAGCAAGTGTGAGAGGTTACACCATAGGAGGCAAGACAGGAACTGCCCAGATTCCTTCTCCAGACGGTAAGGGTTATGTAGAAGGAAAGTATATTGCCTCCTTTATGGGTTTTGCCCCCGTAGGTGATCCTAAGATAGCAGGTATTGTTGTGGTAAAGGAGCCTACGGGGGTATATTGGGGAGGAGAAGTCGCAGCTCCTCTTTTTGGTAGAATTCTCTCAAGAATTCTTCCTCTAATCGGAGTATTGCCGGAGAAAGAGCTGTGGGTTAAGAAATGAGGCTTGAAAAGATTATCTGTGATCTTGAGGAAGTAGAAAAGATTGAAGGAGAAGTGGGGGTTGAGATAAGAGGTATCTGTTATGATTCTCGCAAGGCTGATAAAGATTTTCTTTTTGTAGCCATAAAGGGTTTCAAAGAAGACGGACATAAATTTATACCCGATGCTTATAAAAAGGGAGTAAGAGCTTTTGTGATTGAAAAAGAGGGTTATTTTTTTCCCGATGTCACCTGGATTAAAGTCTCCTCTTCAAGAAAAGCACTTGCCAGGATAAGCAATATCTTTTATGGTTTTCCCTCCAGGGAATTAAAAGTTGTGGGTATTACCGGGACCAACGGTAAGACCACTTTAACCTATCTTCTGCAATCGATTTTTAATCGGACTGGAGTAAAGACAGGAAGACTTTCTACCATCAATTACGATATTGGGGGAAAGATACATCCTGCGATAGCTACCACCCCTGAATCACTTGATTTACAGATGTTTTTGAAAGAAATGCTTGATAGAGGAGTAAGCCATGTCTTTATGGAAGTTTCTTCCCATTCTCTTGTCCTGCACAGAGTGGATGGGGTAGATTTCCGGTGGGCTGTTTTTACCAATTTATCTCCTGAGCATCTTGATTTTCATAGAAGTATGGAGGACTATTTTAAGGCAAAATTGAAGCTTTTCAGGATGATGTTACCTGATAGAAGAGCACTTGTTAACCTGGATGATTCCTATGGTAAGAGAATTCTTAAGCAGGTAAGGTGTCCTGCTGTGACCTATGGAATAAAAAATAATGCAGATTATAAAGTTACAGATTTTAATGTGGAAGGTAGCAGAACATGTTTCAAGGTGAAAATAAGAGGAAAAGAGGAAAAATTTCGTATTTTTCTTCCAGGAATTCACAATATTTACAATGCTCTTGCAGCTTTAGCCTTAGCAGTTGAGGAAGGAGTTGATATTGAGATAGTAAAAAAAGGTCTTGAGAATGTTCGCAGGGTGCCAGGTAGGCTTGAGCGAATTGAGAACAAAGCAGGTTTCAATATCTATGTTGATTACGCCCACACTCCCTCATCACTTGAACAGGTTCTGGATAATCTCCAGAGATTAAAAAAGGGTAGATTAATAGTGGTTTTTGGATGTGGGGGGGATAGGGATCCTTACAAAAGGCCCGTGATGGGAAAGATAGCTTTTAGAATGGCCGATTATGTGGTTGTTACTTCTGATAATCCAAGAAGTGAGGATCCTTTAAAGATTATCTTGGACATAGAAAAAGGTATAAAAGAGGAAGGGGCAAAAAGAAACATAGATTACACTATAATTCCTGATAGAAAAGAAGCTATAAAATTTGCTCTTGAGAGATTGAGGGAAAATGACACTTTGCTTGTGGCAGGTAAGGGGCACGAGAAAGTTCAGATTTTTAAAGATAAAATTGTCCCTTTTGATGACAGGGAAGTTACAAGGAGATTGCTGAAAGAAAGAGATTTATTATAATACCTTTGAGAATTTGAGAAAATGCAAAGTTATCTTTCTTTACAGGAGATTTTAAAGGCGACGGGGGGGAGACTGATTAATCTTTGTGAGGATAATAAGGTTTTGATTCATCCCCGACAAATCTGCACAGATACAAGAGTAATAAAAAAAGGGGATTTTTTTGTAGCTCTTAAAGGTGAACATTTTGATGGGAGTGATTTTATACATGAGGCTTTCATTAAAGGCGCAATAGGTGCAATGACTGAAAAGCTATTCTTGCCTCCCTGGGATGACTTTTTCATTGTGCAGGTCAGAAATACACTTAAAGCTCTTCAGGAAATCGCAAAGTTCTACAGACAGAGATTCTCTGTTCCTATTATTGCAGTTACCGGAAGTAGCGGTAAAACGACGGTTAAAGAACTTATTGCTCGTATTCTTTCCATCCGCTATCCCACTTTTAAGTCTTTTGGAAATTTTAACAACCAGATAGGTGTTCCTCTGTCTCTTTTAAATCTCTCCCCGGAACACAAAGTGGGAGTGGTGGAGTTTGGAATGAACAGACGTGGAGAGATTGAGAATCTTTCCAGAATAGTCCAACCCAAGGTGGGGGTGATTACCAATGTTTACTCCTCTCACCTTGGAATGCTGGGGAGCACTTTGGAGATAGCAAAGGCAAAAGCAGAAATTATTCCCTTTTTAAACAGGGAAAAGGATAATTTTCTTATTCTAAACAAAGACAACCCCTGGAGCGATTTTTTTTACAAACTTGCAACCTGCAAAGTCCTTACATTTGGAATAGAAAAAGAGGCTGACTTTATGGCCTGTAATATAAAAGATGAGGGAATAAAGATAAGTTTTGAACTTGTCTTTTTTAAAAAAGACAGAGTAAATTTGACCTTGAATTTTCCTGGGTTATTCAATGTTTATAATGTGCTTGCTGCCTCAGGAGCTTGTTTTGTTTTTGGTCTTTCTTTGAAAGAAATAAAGGAGGGGGTGGAAAGCTTTTCTCCTCTTCCTCTTCGCTTTCAGATCAAAAAATATACAAGATGCAACATTCTTGATGACTGCTATAATGCAAATCCGGATTCGGTTAAGATAGCCTTGAGTGTTTTAAAAAAATTGAAAGGAGGTAAAAAGATAGCCGTAATTGGAGATATGTTGGAACTCGGAGAATATTCCTCAAAGATGCACGAAAGTGTGGGGGAATTTGCTGCTTCTATCAGGATAGACGCTCTTTTTGCCTATGGTGAATTTTCTCCTTTTGTTGTTGAGGGAGCAAAAAAGGGGGGATTGAAGGAATCTTTTTGGTTTAAGGATAAGCAAGAGCTTTTAAGAAAATTATCCGGTTATGTGAAAAGCAAGGACTGGGTTCTGGTTAAAGGTTCAAGAAAGATGAAAATGGAAGAGATTGTGGAAGGATTAGGAAAGTTACAATGATTTCCAGGATTTTTTCTTTTCCTTTTCTGTATAGAATTATTATTGCCTTTTTTGTTTCTTTTTTGTTTTCCCTTGTACTGGGCAAAAAATTTATAACCTTACTTAAGAAAGGGGAAATGGTTGATCATTTTCGTTCATATTCTCCTTCCACTCACAGGGCAAAAAAAGGAACCCCTACAGGAGGAGGTATACTTATTCTTTTATCTTTAGTGGTGGTTTTTTTGTTGTTTGGAGATCTTTCTAATTTTTACGGTATTTTTGCCCTTTTTGCCACACTCTCTTTTGGATTCGCAGGATTTGTGGATGACCTTGTTAAGAAAAGAAGAAAAAATTCCAAAGGTCTTTCCATAAAAGAGAAGCTGCTTTTACAGACCTTTTTGTGCTTTTGTATTTTAATTTTGTATTTTCTACTGTTAAAACCTTCTACCTGGATTTATATTCCCTTCATCCATTTCAAATTGGAGATGGGAATATTCTATTTCCTCTTTGCCATGTTTGTAATTTTGAGCTCTTCAAATGCGGTTAATCTCACCGATGGACTTGATGGACTTGCTGCAGGATGCATGATTGCTCCTGCAGGTGTTTTTACTCTTTTTTCATTAATCCATGGAAATCTGGAATGCTCTTCCTTTTTTAATCTGGGATATTTTCCAGGCTCTGAAGAACTTGGATTTTTCTGGTGTGTTCTGGCTGGGGCTGTTTCAGGATTTTTGAGATATAACAGGTATCCTGCCAGGATGTTTATGGGGGGTGTGGGATCAGAAAGTCTTGGTGGAGCTCTTGGTATGAGCGCTATTCTTTTAAAAAAGGAGCTTTTACTTTTGATTCTGGGAGGAGTTTTTGTAATAGAGGGTTTGTCGGTTCTTTTACAGGTTATATCTTACAGACTTACAGGAAGAAGGATTTTTAGGATGGCTCCCCTTCATCATCATTTTGAATTGAAAGGGATAGGAGAGGTTCAAATTGTAAGGGCTTTCTGGCTTGCCTCCTTTCTTTTTTCTTTTATAGCTTTTTTAAGCTTTATATTTTTTTAAATTTAAGGTGTTAATATGCGATCAGCTTTAGTAGTAGGTTTAGGGAGAAGTGGAAAAGAAGCGGCTCTTCTTTTAAGACAAAAGGGAGTGGGGGTGACTGTAATAGAAAGGGAAAAAAATTTTTTAACTTTAAAGAGAGCAGCTCAGCTAAGAAAATATGGTGTGAATGTAGTGTTTGGTCAGGAAGAGGAGGCTGTTTTAAAGGATAAAGATGTTGTTGTGCTCTCTCCAGGAGTGCCCAGAAATTCACCCATTATTGAGAAGGCAAAGGCTTTGAGTATACCCCTGATCAGTGAACTTGAACTTGCCTGGCGTTTTATACCTCGCAAAAATCTTATAGCAGTAACCGGAACAAATGGAAAAACAACCACCTGCTTTTTATTTTACAAACTTCTTAAGGAAAGCGGTTTTCCTGTTCAGATTGGTGGAAATGTTGGAGTTCCTCTTTCTCGAGTTGCCAGGTTCCTTCAAGATTCTAAGTGCAAAGTAGTTACAGAGGTGAGTAGCTTTCAACTTGAGGAAAGCAAAAATTTTGCTCCTCACATTTACTGCATCCTCAATATAACCCCGGACCATCTTGATCGCCATTCCTCTTTTACAGAGTATGTGGAGATTAAATCAAGACCTCTTGGCAGAATGAAAAGGGGTGATTTTGCAATTTTAAATTATGATCAGCCTCATGTAAGGGCACTGGAGAAGATTACAAAGGCAAAGGTGGTTTTTTTCAGTCAAAAAGAAAAATTAAGTGAGGGAGTATTCATTGATAAAGACAGAATAGTGGCAAAGTGGGGAAAAAAGAAGGTTTTATTGTTTTTGGATAACCTGTATTTATGCAAATTTCACAGTCTGGATAATTTGCTTTGCACTGTGGCTTTTTCTCTTATTGAGGGGATAGGCTTTGAAATTGTAGGGGATGTTTTGTTTAATTATAAACCCCTGCCTCATCGACAGCAGTTTATAGCAGAAATAGAGGGAATAAAGTTTTTTGATGACTCTAAAGCCACAAATCAAGCTGCTGTGGAGAATTTCCTGAAGTGCTCAGCTAAACCCTGTATATTAATTATGGGAGGGAAAGATAAAGGAAGCGACTTTTCTTTCTTAAAAAATTACTCAGATAAGATTAAAACTCTTGTAGTTATGGGTGAGGCAGCAGAAAGGATTAAAAAACAAGTTGAGGATACCCTCCAGGTAAAAATCTGCAAAGGAATGAGGGAGGCAGTAAGAGTTGCCTTCTCAGTTGCTCAGAAGGGAGATTTTATTGCTCTTTCTCCTGGTTGTGCGAGCTTTGATGAGTTTATAAGTTACAGACACAGAGGCAGGGTTTTTAAAAAAGAAGTCCTGAAATTAAAAGGAGAAATTGAAGGAAAAAAGCAGATTTGATTATCCTCTTTTGATAATTAC
>JAGHCI010000156.1:0-3258 GCA_021160545.1 Candidatus Aerophobota bacterium
TATTTTCTCTTGACTCACATGCATTTTTTAATATAAATAAAAGTGAAGTTCAGAAACTGAGGTTAAAAACATGTTTAATAGATTTACAGAAAGAGCACGAAGAGTGATTCTTTTAGCCAGAGAAGAGGCTAAGAGATTAGACCATGATTATCTTGGAACCGAACACCTTCTTCTCGGCCTCATAAGAGAGGGAGAAGGAGTTGCAGCTCTTGCTCTTCAGAATATGGGGATAGACCTTGAGCAGGTCCGCCAGGAAGTTGAAAAAGCTGTGGGAAGAGGAGGAGGCTCTCTTTTTCTGAGCCAGATTCCTTTCACTCCTCGAGCTAAAAAAGTTCTGGAGCTTGCTGTAACCGAGGCTCGAAATCTTGGTCATAACTATATAGGAACCGAACACCTTCTTCTCGGCCTCATAAGAGAGGGAGAAGGAGTTGCAGCTCAAATATTAACCAATTTGGGAGCAGACCTTGAAAGGGTAAGAGAGGAAGTTGTAGCTTTGCTGGGAGAAAAAGTTTCCGTGGATAGAGAGCCCCAGCCTACCAACACTCCTACTCTTGACAGGTATGGTAGGGACCTTACCGAGCTTGCAAGGAACGGTGAGCTTGACCCTGTAATAGGAAGAGAGAAAGAAATTGAGAGAGTAATTCAGATATTGTCAAGAAGAACCAAAAATAACCCTGTCTTGATCGGAGAAGCAGGGGTAGGAAAAACAGCCATTGCTGAAGGAATTGCGCAGAGGATAGTGGAAGGTTCACTTCCTGAGCCTCTTTTAAATAAAAGGCTTGTTACTATTGAACTTGGATCGGTTGTGGCTGGGACAAAGTATAGAGGCGAATTTGAAAAACGTATGGAGAGGATACTGAATGAGATAAGAAAGGCAAGGAATATAATTCTCTTTATTGACGAAATTCACACCCTGGTTGGAGCAGGTGCTGCAGAAGGTGCTATAGATGCATCCAATATTTTAAAACCTGCTCTTGCAAGGGGAGAGCTTCAGTGTATAGGTGCCACCACTCTTGATGAATACAGGAAGTATATTGAGCGAGATGAGGCTCTTGAAAGAAGATTCCAGCCTGTAATGGTAAACGAGCCCACAGTAAAGGAGACAATTGAGATTTTAAAGGGATTAAGAGATAGATACGAGGCATTTCATCGTGTAAAAATTACAGATGAAGCTATTGAAGCAGCAGCAAAGCTTTCTCATCGTTATATTCAGGGACGTTTTCTTCCCGATAAGGCCATAGATGTTATGGATGAGGCAGCAGCCAGGGTGAGACTCCAGAGTAGTGTCAGACCTAAGAAGTTAAAGAGTGTGGAAAGTGAGCTTGAACAAATTAGAAAGGAAAAAGAAGCTGCTATAAGAGCCCAGGAATTTGAGAAGGCTGCAAAACTGCGGGATAAAGAGAAGAATTTGCGTCGCATCCTTATGGAGGAGAGAACTCAGTGGGAGGCAGAAAAGGGTAAAAAGATAGAGGAGGAAGCTGTTACCGCAAAGGATATAGCCTACATTGTTTCAAGCTGGACTAATATTCCTCTTCGTGATTTAACAGAGGAAGAATCAAGACGTCTTTTAAGAATGGAAGAGGCCTTACATAAAAGGATGGTTGGACAGGACGAGGCTATAAAAGCAGTTGCTCAGTCAATAAGGCGTGCTCAGGCAGGAGTTAAGAATATAAAAAGACCAATAGGTTGTTTTATGTTTCTTGGTCCAACAGGTGTTGGAAAGACAGAACTTGCAAGAAGCCTCGCTGAGTTTCTGTTTGGTGATGAGGATGCGATGATAAGACTGGATATGTCAGAGTATATGGAAAAGTTTACTGTTTCACGTTTAACAGGTGCTCCTCCTGGTTATGTGGGGTATGAAGAGGGAGGAGAGTTGACAGAAAAAGTGAGGCGCAGACCTTACTCTGTTATTTTACTTGACGAGATTGAAAAAGCTCATCCTGATGTTTTCAATATACTTCTCCAGATTATGGAAGATGGAAGACTTTCTGACAACTTAGGACATGTTGTTGATTTCAGAAACACCGTCTTAATTATGACATCCAATCTTGGGGCAGAACAGATAAGAAGTGATGCAAGTGTTGGATTTCGCTCTACAGATGGTGGTATAACTTACGAGGAGATGAAAAATAGGGTTCTTTCAGAGCTGAAGCGACATTTCAGGCCAGAGTTTTTAAACAGGCTCGATGAGGTTATAGTTTTTCATCCTCTTTCCAAAGAGGAGATAAAACAGATTGTTGACCGTATGCTTGAAGAGGAAAGAAAGCTTTTAAGTGAGAAGGACATTAAACTGGAGGTAACAAAGGAGGCAAGAGACCTTATAGCAGAGGAAGGATACGATCCTGATTTTGGTGCTCGTCCCTTAAGAAGAGCAATACAGAGATTGATTGAAAATCCTCTCTCAGAGGAGATTTTAAGAGGTAAGTTCAAGGATGGTGACACAGTGGTGGTTGGGGTTAAAGATGGGCAGATAACCTTTACCAAAAAAGAGGAAAAAGCTAAAGTCCAGACTGGAAGATAGTTTTAAATGAAGAAGGAAAACTTTGCCCCCTCCTTTAAAAAGGAGGGGGTTTTTATTAAGAAAAATAGTTTTTGGTTTAGAAAGCTTTTTGTGTTGTTTACTTTTTTCCTGCCTTTATTTTTTTTACCCCTCTTTTCGCAGGCAAATAATCTTTCTGTTGTTGATGTAAAAATCCAGGGTAATAAAGTTATTGAAGAGAAAAAGATAAAAGGGGTTCTCTCTGCTACGTCTTTTCCTTTCTCGGAAGAGAAAATAAAGGAACAAATGCAGGCTATTTATGATATGGGCTACTTTTTCAGTGTTAAGGCACTTAAGGAAACTACTCCAGAGGGCATTGTTATAGTTTATGAGGTTAAAGAGTATCCCGTTGTAAAAAGTGTAGAATTTAAAAATGTTGCAGAAGATGAGATAAAAAAGCTTAAAAAAGTTGTTACGTTGGAGGTGGGAAAGCCCTGGAACTATAAGAAGGCAGAGGAAAGTAAAGAGAAAATACTTTCCTACTTTAAGAAGAAAGGTTATACCCAGGCAAAGGTGAGCTTTTCTTACCCATCTGAGGAGAAAGAAGAGATAGTTTTTGTCTTTTATATTGAGAAGGGTCAAAAAGCAAGGGTTATAGAGGTGGAGGTATCAGGTAACAGTTTCTTCTCAGATGCCAAAATTCGCTCTTTCATGAAAACAAAGTTTAAGAAGTTCTATGATCCTGATGTTTTAAAGGAAGATATAAAGAAGGTAAAAGA
>JAGHCI010000064.1:0-4862 GCA_021160545.1 Candidatus Aerophobota bacterium
ATCATGTGGAGGGCATCTTACCCATGGCAGCGAATTTAACCGTTCCGGCAAATACTACAATGTAATATCCTATGAACCTGACCCGGAAAATGGAAAACTTAATTACGAAGTTATTAAAAACCTTGCCCTGCAGCACAGACCTAAGATAATAATTGCAGGTTACAGTGCTTATCCCTGGAGTGTTGACTGGAAAAAATTCAAAGAAATTGCCGACAGTGTAGGAGCAATCCTGCTCGCAGACATTGCCCATGTTGCAGGAATGGTAATTGCTGGAGTGTATCCTAATCCTGTAGGTTTTGCCGATGTTATCACCTTCACAACCCACAAAACTATTTGTGGTCCAAGAGGTGCCTGTATCTTGACTACAGATAGAAAAAAAGCTAAATTGATAGACGAGGCTGTTTTTCCTGGAGAACAGGGAGGACCCCACATTAACAAGATAGCAGCAATGGCAGTTGCATTTAAAATTGCCCGGAGTGAAGAGTTTAAAAAACTTCAAAAAAAAATAGTTGAAAATGCCAAGACCCTGGCTTCATCTTTAAAGAAAAAGGGGTTGAAGTTAGTTTATGGAGGAACAGACACTCATCTTTTGCTTGTTGACTTGAATGCTATAAGGACAAAAACAGATTTTCCCTTAAAAGGAGAAGCAGCTGCTCGTATCCTTGATCTGTGCGATATTGTAGTTAATAAAAACACCATCCCCGGTGATAGAACTGCTGCTGAGGCAAGTGGTATAAGACTTGGAACACCCTGGGTTACACAGAGAGGATTTGAAAAAAAAGAAATGGAAAAAATAGCAGACCTCATTTACGAAGTCCTCACCAATATTTATCCTTTCTATTACAGGGGGCTCAGAGGAGACCTTTTCAGAGGAAAAATAAGACTTGAAATAATTCAGGAGGTAAAAAAAGAGGTAAAAAAACTTATTGAAGAAAAAGAAGGTAAAATAGAACAAAGCAAAAGTGTTTTTGAAATTGCCTCTTTTCAGAAGACTTCCGAGTCAAAAAAAAGTGATGTGGGAATTTTGAAGGTAACAGGAGAAAGAGCAAAGCCTTTTCTACAGGAGGTATTGACCTGCGATATATCCTCTCTTGAAGCTGGCAGCGGAATCTCTTCGTTTCTCCTTGATGGCGAGGGAAAACTTATTGAGGAGGTTTTGGTTTTTCGTCTCCATTCTGATGAGAGAGGAAGAGATTCTTTTTTAATTGTAACAAACCTGCAAAATATTTCTAAAGTAAAATCCTGGCTGGAAGGACTTTCAGATGGGTACATTATCTTTGATCCTCAAGATATATTTGCTAAAATTCAGGGACCTGTGGTGGTGGAGGATGTAACAGATAATAAAGAGAATGTTTTAAATCAGCTTAAAACTTCTCTAAAAATTGATATAAAAGACCTTAAAGGTCATTTTAACTTAAATAATAAAACAACAAATCCAGATGCTTTATCTTTGTATAAAGAATTCCCCTCTTATTTTGACCTGTCAAAACCTTATTTTATCGGACAGAGACTATTCTTCCAGGACAATTTACCTTTAAAGATAAAAAAAGAAGAATTTTTCTTTGAGGAAGAGGAAAAAGAGATCAAAAAATCTCTTCTGTATGAAGATCATGTGAAATTAGGAGCAAAGTTCACCCAATTTGCCGGATGGGAGATGCCCCTTTATTATACAAGTATCACTGAGGAACACAAAGCAGTAAGAGAAGCAGCAGGGATTTTTGATGTAAGTCATATGGGAGTCATAGAGGTAAGTGGAGAGGGAGCTGTAGATTTTCTGGATGTAGCCACCACAAACTACGTTAGATGGATAAAACAGGGTGAATGTCAGTATAGTTTCCTTCTTGATCCTGATGGAAATGTGATAGATGATATAATGATTTACTGCTTGGAAAAAGATAAATATATGATTATCTGCAATGCTGCCAATCAAAAAAAGGTTTTGAGATGGCTTGAGGCCGTTAATTCTAAAAAATACCTGATAGATAAAAGTTACCCGCCAAGAGAAGTAAAAGAAGTGGTAAAAATCAGAGATTTAAAAGATATCTCAGCAGGAAAGGAAAGAAAAATTGATATAGCTCTTCAGGGACCTGCATCAATTTTAATACTTGAGAGCATTGTAGAAGATAAAAAATTACAGGAAGATATAAAAAGGCTGAAGAAAAATCAGTTTATAGAGGCAAAAATATCCGGAATCAAGATGATAATTTCCCGTACAGGTTACACAGGAGAGGAATTTAGCTACGAGTTTTACCTTCATCCAGATGATGCCTCATTTTTCTGGAATCTTATCTTAGAAAAAGGCAGAAAGTTTAATCTCAAACCTTGTGGTTTAGGAGCAAGAGATTCGCTCAGAACAGAGGCTGGTCTTCCTTTGCATGGACATGAACTTGCAGGAAAATACAAAATAGGTCCCATTGAGGCAGGTTATGAAGCTTTTATTAAATTTCACAAATCTTTTTTTATTGGTAGAAAAGCTTTACTGGAAAGAAAGAAAACAGAAAAAAAGAAAATTATAAGGTTCAGATTGACAAGGACAGGTGGCAGGATGATAAGAGAAGGGGACCCTGTTGTTGATAAAAGAGGAAAATTCATTGGAAAGGTTACAAGCTGCGCCCTGGCAGGAGATTTCCAAATTGGTCTTGCTCTTGTTGATATAAGAATAAAAGAGGGAGAAAAGATAGCTATATTTCCCCTTTCCGGGGGAAGATTTCAAGAAAAGCCTCTAATAGGTTTAAATGAGGGGGATAGAACAGTTCTTCCTCAAGAAGCCGCTGTTCTTTCTCGTTTTCCTGAAGAAAATAACCAAAATTAAAGGAGATTTTTATGTATCCTGAAGAGTTAAAATACACCAAAACTCACGAATGGATAAAGGTTGAGGGAGAGATTGCTACCATTGGAATAACAGATTTTGCAACAAAAAAGCTCACAGATCTTGTCTATATAGAGCTTCCCTTTGTAGGAGAGAAAATAACCCAGGGTTCTCCCTTTGGCAGTATAGAGTCAGTTAAAGCCGTCTCTGACTTAAATTCCCCTGTAAGTGGTGAGATTGTGGAGGTTCATGAGGAGCTGTCGCAAAACCTGGATCTTATAAGCAAAGACCCCTATGGTGAAGGCTGGATGATTAGGGTAAGGATAGAAAATGTGGAGGAAATTAAAAGCCTGATGGATTCAAGAGAATACGAAGAGTGGATAAAGCAAGAAGAAAAGAGTCATTAGGAAAAAATAAGATAAAATAGAGCCGTATTTTAATCATCAAATATAACAAAAAGAAATAAATCAATTGGACTATGATGGATAGACTATGATGGAAGATAGGGCTGAGATATAGCCGGGAAGGAGGTGAAAAGTAAACAGGCTAACTCAGCCTATAAAAATTAATTGTAGTTAGTTTTTGGAAGCGGAGGTAAAAAATGTATAAAAAGTTAATAGCAGGAATTTTACTTGCAGGGGTTTTAATTATAGGGATGACTTCGTTCGGATTTGCTCAAATGAGCACACTGGATGAGGTCTTGAAAAGAGGAGTTTTAAGAGTTGGAATCATGCTTGACTTCCCACCTCTCGGCTTCAGAGATGCAGAGGGCAATCCTAAAGGCTACTGCGTTGATCTTGCGAATTTGATGGCAAAAGCCTTGGGAGTCAAACTTGAAATAATAGAAACAGTCTCAGCTAACAGAATCCCGGCACTTGTTGCCAAAAGAGTAGACGTTAGTATCTCAGCTCTAACGATTACTCCGGAAAGAGCTAAAGTGGTCAACTTTGCCAGTTATCCAACATACAGGAGTGGAATGTATATTTTAACTAAGGCAAACAGAGATGACATTAACAGTCTCTTTGACTGCAAAGGTAAAACTATAGGCACTGTCAGGGGAACTACTCCAGAAATAGCTTTTTTAGAGTACTTTAAGAAATTTAAAAAAGAAGATCCAAACAGCAAATACATTTCCTATGACAGTAATGCAGACCAGCTTCTTGCTTTAAGGCAGGGAAAAGTTGATGCCATCGCCGAAAATATCCTGTGGTTTAATGAGATAATGAAGAAATTTCCTGGTCAATTTAAAATGGTAGGACCTCCCTTCTACCAGGAGTGGTGCACCATGGCAGTAAGAAGAGGTGATCTTGACTGGCTTCACTGGATCAACACCTGGCTCTGGGACCTGCATGTGCGAGGTGTCATAAAGGAACTGCACGAGAAGTGGGGGATACCCTATCTTCCTGTAGCACCAACATACAAGTAACCAACCTAAGGAACACTGAGCCTGAGACTGTATTTCACAGTCTCAGGCAGAACAAAACACAAAGGAAAAATTATGGGATACGTTTTCCACTTCAGAACAATATGGGCTAACTGGCAGTTATTTGTACATGGATTAATGGTAACTTTAGAAATAGCCATTCTTGGAATGGCAGCAGGTACCGTGCTTGGAATAATTGGAGCCGTCGGAAGAAACTCCAAAAATAAAATAGCAAGAATTATTTCCACTTCATATGTTGAGGCGATCAGAAATACACCTCTTTTAGTACAACTTTTTTTATGGTATTTTGGCTTAGGATTTTTAAGGATAGATATCTCTCCTTTCTGGTGTGTTGTGGTTGCCTTAGGAGTCAATAATGGAGGATACTTAACTGAAATAATAAGAGCAGGTATTGAGGCTGTTAAGGAAGAGCAAATAAAGGCCGGTTTTTCTCTTGGTATGAGTAAACTTCAAGTTTTTAGATACTGCATTATCGGTCCTGCCTTAGGAGTGGTTTTCCCTGCAGTGAGTAATCAATTTGTGATTTCCATCTTGGCCTCTGCGCTTGCCATGATAATAGGGGTGAGAGATCTCACTTATGAAGCTGTAAACTTGCAGGCACATACATTC
>JAGHCI010000039.1:0-16722 GCA_021160545.1 Candidatus Aerophobota bacterium
AGACTTTCCTTTGAATTTTCACCTGCTATCAAAACTTCAAGAATATTTTTAAAGTTTAAAAAAGAGACTGAAAGAGGTATTTTTGTCTTTCCTGCTCTGTTAAATCTTGCTCCCTTAAGAAGAAAACTTGTATTTTTCACAATACCCACACTTTTCATTTTTTCTCACCCGGCATTTTTTCTCCTATTTTCTGGGCAAGCTCTGCCGCCTTTTTAACATCCATTGCTCCCAGAATCTTTGCCACCTGACGCTCATCCATCTGGGACAGAACTTCAATAATTAGTTCATCCTCCAGATTTTGAATAATTGGCGCAACCTCCTCTACTCTCATCTGTTCATAAACCTGAGCAAGCCACTTTATTTTAGCCATTCTCTCAGCTTCACCTTTTTTCAAATAGTCCTGGATTTCCTTTCTCAGCAAAGAAAGCTCATTTGCCTTTTCCTTAAGTTCTTTCTCCTGAAGTTTTAAACGTTCTTCCAGCTTGTTTATTCTTTCCTTTTCTTTAAAAATGTTTTCTCTTTCCTTTTCAAGCTCCTCAAGAATCTGCATTATCATCTTTTCTTCCTCTGAAACCTTGATGCCTTCCTGGGAGAAATTTTCTTTCTGGGAACCCTCCCTGAAATGCAAAATCCTTTCTCTTAGATAGTTAATTCTATCTTGCGTAAGAAGACCCTTCTTAAAGAGTAAAAGACCTGTAAAAAGTAAAAAAAGTAAAAAGATAAAGGCTACTTTCTTCATATAACTTGAAAGAGGCCGTTTTTTATTTTTTGATAGAATCTTGCAACTGCGCTCTCATCAATGAGCTTTTGCTCGAGTTTGTTTCTCAGCTTCACAAATTCTTTCCACTTTTTATCTTTCATTTTCTCAAGAAGTTTTTTTTCCCGGGAAACTTGCATCAGCGCCTTGTCTATTTCTTTTCTTTCCCTTAAGATCCCTTGAATAGCCTCCCTTTTTCTTTCAATCTGGTCTTTTAACTTTTCAAAATAAGAGTAATAAAGAATAACAAGTGGTATTTTAACCCTCTGGCACATCTTTTCCTGCAATTTCTTCTGACAGAAAGCCATTTTTTGCTCCATCTCTTCAAGCTCTCTTTTTTCCTTTTCTTCCCTTTTAATAAGTTCTGCAATTTTCCTTTTCAAAAGATCCTCTTCCTTTTCTTTTTTATCAAGAAGAAACTGAAGCGAAAAAGAAAACTTTTTCATAATTTTTCTCTATTAAACATCTCAATAAGTCTGGACACCCCTTCCTCATAAGGGGTAAATTCTTCAAGATCCTGTCTTAAATAAGAATTTACCTTCTCAATGTATTGCAGAGCATAATCAATATCCTTATTACTGCCTTTAACATAGGCACCAATATTTATAAGGTCCTCTGCTTCCCTGTATACAGCTAAAACCTTTCTCAGCTTACCGGCAGCTTCTCTGTGCTCCTTTGAAGTTACATCAACCATTAATCTGCTTATACTCTGCAAAACATCTATAGCTGGATAATGCCCCTTAGAGGCAAGTTCTCTTGAAAGAACAATATGTCCATCAAGAATTGACCTCACAGCATCTGCCACAGGTTCATCCATATCATCGGATTCAACCAAAACTGTATATAAACCTGTAATACTACCTTTAAGAAAGGAACCTGCCCTTTCCAGAAGTCTTGGTAAAAGAGAATAAACAGAAGGAGGATAGGCTTTTGTCGCAGGAGGCTCTCCTACGGCAATTCCTATTTCTCTCTGAGCCATGGCAAAACGGGTGACAGAATCCATCATTAAAAGAACATGAAGTCCCCTGTCTCTGAAATACTCAGCTATGGTAGTAGCTACAAAAGCTCCTTTAACTCTCAGAAGAGCAGGCTGATCTGAGGTAACAGCTACCACCACTGATTTTTCTAATCCCTCTTTCCCTAAAATTTTATCTAAGAATTCTTGTACTTCTCTCCCCCGTTCTCCTATAAGGGCAATTACATTAACATCAGCCTGGGAAAAACGGGCAATTCTCCCAAGGAGAAAACTCTTACCCACTCCACTTCCGGCAAATATCCCTATTCTCTGTCCTTTCCCAATAGTTATAAGCCCGTCTATAGCTCTTATCCCTGTTCCAAGAGGCTCTTTTATCTGGCTTCTCTCAAGGGGTGAGGGAGGAAGCTGGTGAACAGGCCTTTCTTCCTCTGAGATAATTGGACCTTTTCTGTCAATGGGCTGACCAAGACCATTTATAACTCTCCCAAGAAGCTTCTCACCCACCTTAACCCTCAGAGGCTGACCTGTTGTTTTCACTATACTGCCCCCACTTATTCCCTGAATCTCTTCTATTGGCATTAAAAGAAGCTTTTCTTCTCTGAAGCCAACCACCTCTGCTTTTATCCTTCTTTTACCTTTTAAAGGATAAATATAACAAAGCTCACCTAAAGAAGCAGAGGGACCCTGGGACTCAATCACAGAACCAACAACTTTGATAACCCTTCCCTCTGAACTTATAGGGTCCACCTTCTCTATGATGCGAAAGTAAGGAGAGAAAATACTCATTCCCCTTCCTCCATTAAGGCTCTACTTATCTCCTCAATTTGATTTTCTATACTGGCATTTATCATCTGCCCTTCGGTTTCCACTATACACCCACCTGATTGAATACTTTCATCTTTTTCTATTATCACCTCGCTTTCTGAAAGTTCAGATAAGAGAAAATCCTTGTCCATCTCTGTAAGGGCTTCCCAGTCTCGAGGATTAATCCTTACAATTATTTTTCGTGTGGGAGAATTCATAACTCTTCTGAGAGCTTCTCTTGCTATCTTTTTGACAATTTCTCTATCAACACTTACCTCCCTTCTTATAATTTTTTTTGCTATAGCAAGCGCCATTTCCACAAGCTCTTTTTCACTTTCTTCAATAAAATTCTGCTTTTCTATTTTCAGCTTCTCAATTGCTTCTTTAAACATTTCCTTTAAAGCAAGAACAGAGCTTTCTGCCTTTCTCTTCCCTTCCTCAAATCCTTTCCTGTAAAAAGTGGCCTTCACCTTTTCTACATCGTCCACCATCCTACTCTTCGCAGAAACTAAATTTTCGCCTGAATTATGTTTTAAATCAAATTTTTCTTTTAGCTTCTCCACACTTCCATTTACCCTGTAAATATTTTTTAAGGGAAAGGGTAATCTTATTTTAAACAATTAACTCCTCCTCTCCTCTTGTCGCAATCAGTATCTCTCCTTTCTCTCCAAGTTCTCTGAATATGTTTGCAATTTTTTGCTGAACTTTTTCCACTTCCTTCATCCTTACAGGACCCATAAGCTCCATTTCCTCTTTTATGGTAGCTGCTGCGCGAGAGGACATGTTCTTGAAAAATTTTTCTCTTAACTCTTTACTTGCTCCCTTTAAAGCTAAAGTAAGGTCTTTTGTATCTATCTCTCTTAGAGCTCTCTGAATGGACCGGTCATCAACTGAAAGAATATCCTCAAATACAAACATCATTTGCTTTACCTCCTGTGCAATCTCTGTATTTTTCTTCTCCAGAGCCTGTAAAATAACCTCCTGCTTTTCTCTCTCCATTAAATTAAGAATCTCAGCTACAGCTCTTGTTCCTCCTGTTGTCTGGAATTTGGTTTCGTAAGAAACAGAAGAAAATTCTCTCCTTAAAGCCCTGTCTATATCTCTCAAAACATCAGGTGATATCTCTCCTATTCTAATAATCCTCATGGCAACCTCTACCTGGAGATCTTGAGGAAGAGAAGAAAGGACAAAAGAAGCCTTTGATGGATTTAAATGAGAGAGAATAAGAGCAATAGTTTGGGGATGTTCAGACTTAACAATATTTACAAGTTGCTGCGGATCAACTTTCTCCAGAAAATCAAAGAAAGCTTCCTCTTTTTCCATATCTTCTTGAAAATTCTCTGCAACACTTAAAGCTTTATGATCACCAAGAGCCCTTGCCAGTATCTCCCGAGCATACTCTTTGCCCCCTTGGCTAACATAACTTGAGGTGAGGCTTAATTTATAAGCCTCCTCCCAAACCTCCTTTACAATTTGAGGAGGAACACTTTCCCACTTTTCTATCTCTTCTGTTAAAAGCTTTATTTCCTCTTCGCTTAAATTCTGTAGCACCTTTGCAGCTCTTTCTTTTTCAAGACTTATTAAAAGTATTGCCGCTTTTTGTCTTCCTGTTAAATTTTTCTCAGCCTCTTTCATGGTTTGTAATCCATATTTTTATTATTTGTGCTAATTTTTGAGGTTCGGTTTCTGCTAATTTAAAGACACGTTCTCTTAAAAAACCCTCACTTTCAAAAGGCAAAATCCCCTCTTTTGTCCCTACAGAAGGAATTCCTTCGCCTTTTTCCAGCCCCGCAGACAAAAGCCTTATAATTGAGCGTAAGGAGAAAAAGAGAAAAAGAATAACTGCAATAATGATTAGGTACCGGGAAAGACCCGGTAAAATTTCTACAAGAGAGAATCCTTCCTGAAGTTCCTCCTCTTTTGCAGAGGTATCAAAGGGAACATTAGTCACGATAATTTTATCACCCCGGGATTCATCATAACCAACAGCTTGTTTAACCATAGAAGTGAGATTTTCCATCTCTTGCTTGCTCCGGGGAATGTACTCTTTCTTCCCGTCATTTCCAATTTTGTAGGTTCCATCAACTGCAACTGCAACTGAAATTCTCTCAATATTTCCTGCACCTTTTACTATTTGTTCCACGGTTTTACCTATCGCATATTCAACGGTGCTCTCCTCTTTTGTTTCTTTCCCCGGAATATTTGCTGTAAGTAAATTTCCCTGCCCCATGTTAGTTTTTACTCCCGGAGCTCCTCCAAGAACTTCTCCTTTGTTTTCAGAACTTTCCTCTCTTCTTGTCTCACTTCTTACAACCCTGCTCTCAGGGTCGTAATATTCCTGTGTCCTTGTTATCCTGTCAAAATTTAACCTGGCATCAACTCTAACAACAGCCTTCCCCGGACCCACCACAGAGGAAAGAAGGCTTTCAACTTTGCTCGCAAGATAGGCCTCTATCTGCCTTTTTAAATCAAGTTGATTTGCAGTAAGATAAAAAGGGGAGGTAACCTCCTCTCCTCCAAAAAGTATTTCCCCTCTCTGGTCTATAATGGAAACATCCTGGAGCTGCATATTTTCCACACTTCCTGCAATAAGCTTTGCAATACCCATCACCTGATCCTTTCTGAGTCTTACTCCCTGTTTTAATTTGAGAACTACCGAAGCCCGCGGAGAAGACTCCTCTCCTATAAAAGGTGATTTTTCTGGCAAAACAAGATGAACTCTCGCTCTTAATACCTCGTCAAGACTCTCTATTGTTCGAGCAAGCTCTCCCTGTAAAGCTCTCTGATAATTCACTTTCTCCATAAAGTTTGTCATTCCTATAAGCCCTGTATTGTCAAATATTTCAAATCCCACCCCCCCTCCACTTGGTATGCCCTCCATCGCAAGGTCAAGACGAACCTCATGCACATAAGAAGCAGGAACAAATATAGCAGTTCCATTTTCCTTTATCTTATAGGGAATATTCTTCTCTTTTAACTTTTTGACTATTTGTCCTGCATCCTCAAGAGAAAGATCAGAGTAAAGCAGTGAATAATCAGGGCGAGTTGCCCAACCAACAAATATACAGAGTGCTGCCAAGAAAATTACAAAGCTCAGAACAAATGCTATCTTTTGCTTTACTTCAAATCTTTGCCAGATTGTTTTAATCTGTTTTAAAACCTGACTCAGAAAATCCATTTTAAATTTTTACTTTAAATTTGCATCCTCATTATTTCTTTGTAAGCTTCCACAAGTTTATTCCTTATCTCCATCATCAACTGAAACGCAAGATTTGCCTCCTCTGCAGCTATCATTACCTGATGAATGTTTTCCACTTCTCCTGTAATTAACCTCTTAATGGACTCATCGGCGTTCTTTTCTAAATCACTTACCTTCTCAATTAAATCACTCAAAATCTTCTGGAAAGAAAAATTCCCCTTTTTGCTCCCTTCTATCTTGAACCCGGGTTCTGTTTTAATTATACTGGAAAAAGGTTGAATTGGCTCTTTTCCCATTATTATCTCCTCCCGATTTCAAGAGCTTTGCGAGCCATATTCAAAGCTGACTTAAAAGCGGTAAGGTTTGCTTCATAGGCTCTGGCAGAAGAAATCATGTCAATCATCTCCACCACCACATCCACATTAGGCATAGCCACATATCCTCTCTCATCAGCATCAGGATGAGAAGGCTCATAAATCATCTTAAAGGGAGAGGGGTCGGGAAATATTCCTGCAACTTTTACTCCTCCATCCATTTCCTGATCCAAAACTGTGGAAAAGACTACCTCTTTTCTTCTATAAGGTCCTCCCTGAGCAGTCCTTGTAACATTTGCATTGGCAATATTACCTGCAATGACATTCATTCGGATTCTCTCTGCACTCATCCCTGAAGCACTTATTCTCATGGCGGAAAAAAGTGAAAAGTAACCCATTTTATCCCTCTTTTTTATCTTCCTTTTATAGCCTCTTTTATTCTTTCAAGCTTTCCACTTAAAAGTTGAACATAGAGATCATACCTAAGAGCATTCATGCTAAGCCTTACCATTTCCTTTTCTATATCCACATTATTAAAATCCTCACGCATGACTTGAGAGGTATCAACATAAATAGTAGGAGTTAAACTTTTTAATTTTTTGCCATCAATATTCCTCCTTAAAAGACTTCTCAACTTTTCCTCAAAAACAACTCTTCTGCTTTTAAATCCAGGAGTATCCACATTAGCAATGTTATTGGCAATAACCCTGTGCCTGAGAGCACACACATCAAGCATTTTTTTGAGCAAGATGTATGTTGTATCGTTTATCCAGCTCATTTTTTCACCCTTAAAAATGGATGCAAAATTTTTACCAACTTCTTGTAAGATGAGAAATCTCTTTTTTTCTGAAAACTTCTATCCTCATAAGGGAAATATTTTCCTACCCGAGCCTGTATTTTTTTATCTTATTTCTAACAGTGCGAACACTCACCCCCAGAATCTCTGCTGCTCTTGTCCTGTTTCCATCCACCTTACAAAGAACATGCTCGATTAATTTTTTTTCCATCTCCTCAAGACTCAGGTTATCAAAAAAAGAAGGTGGAACCTCTTCTTTTTCACAGGTTACTCCCAGAAAAAGGTCCTGAGGTAAGAGGTACTCTCCCTCACTTACAACTACAGCTCTTTGTATGGCATTCTCAAGCTCCCGGACATTACCCGGCCAGTCATAGGCCTTCATTGCTCTGATACACCCAGGACTTATTCCTTTTAAATTCTTACCATTTTGACGGCTGTATTTTTTTAAAAAATAATCTGCCAAAAGAGGGATATCCTCTTTTCTTTCTCTCAAAGGAGGAAGATGTATGGGAATAACATTTAACCTGTAATAAAGGTCCTCTCTCAACTTTCCTTTGGTAACAGCCTCCACAGGATTAACATTGGTTGTTGCAATTACCCTCACATCCACTTTGATTGTTTTTGTTCCTCCAACTCTCTCAAATTCTTCCTCCTGAAGGACTCTTAAAAGTTTTGCCTGAAAATTAAAAGAGGTTTCACTTATCTCATCAAGGAGAATTGTCCCGGTGTTGGCAAGCTCAAATCTTCCCTCTTTTTTCTCCAGAGCTCCGGTGAAAGCACCTTTTTCGTAGCCAAAAAGTTCACTTTCCAGAAGCTCTTCAGGCAAAGCAGCACAGTTAACCTTTATAAACGGTCTTTCCCTGCGAGGACTTGCATTATGAATTGCTCTTGCCACAAGCTCTTTTCCTGTCCCTGTCTCTCCATAAATTAAAACAGTGCTCTTGGTAGGGGCAGCTTTTGATATCATTTTATAAACTTTTTTCATGGCAGAACTTTCGCCTATTAATCTCTTCTCTCTGTAAACATAATTTATCTCTGACTTAAGATACCTGTTTTCTCTTAATAGACTCTGATACTGGGAAATTTTTTGAATAGCAATTTTGACCTGATCGGGCATAATGGGTTTTGTAAGATAATCACAGGCTCCCTCCTTCATTGCCTCCACTGCGTTTTCTATACTACCGTAGGCTGTAATCACTATCACAGAAGTTGAAGGAGACAATCCTTTTATCTTCTTTAACAGAGAAATCCCATCCATCTTAGGCATTCTAACATCGGTTATCACCACATCAAAAAAATTTTCCTTAATTTTTTTCAAAGCTGAAACGCCATCGTTTGCAACGCTAACCTGATAGCCCTCTCTTTTTAAAATCTCTCTTAACAAATCTCTTACAAGAGGCTCATCGTCTACTACAAGAATACTTTCTACCATCATTTTTTACTTCCTCTGAATCGTTTATCAAAGGAAAATTTAAAACAAAGGTGGTTCCCTTTCCGGGAACACTTTCCACCCTTATTTTTCCTCCATGGATTTGAACTATTTGCCTGACAACAGAAAGCCCAAGGCCATATCCTTTTGACTTGGTCGTGTAAAATGGATGAAATATTTTCTCCTTTTCCTCGGGCAGAATACCACAACCTGTATCTGAGAACTCTATTAAAACCTCCTCGGATGCCGTGCCAAGAATATAATCTCCATTTATCTCCCTAACAAACTGAGGCATTCTGGAGTGAGAATACTTTTTCTTTCTGATGCGAACAGTTACTCTTCCTCCATCGGGCATAGCCTCAACAGAATTGAGAATAAGGTTTAAAAAAGCCTGCTTTAAAAGATCAGGATCTGCAACCATACCAACAGAAGATGAAGGGAAATCTTTAATAAAAACAACCTCTCTCTTCTCCCTTTCAATCTTTTGTCTTATAAGACATATAACAGCATCCACTAACTCATTTACTACAACAGGTCTAAAGCAGGGTTTTAAAGGACGGGAAAAATTCAAAAGATTTGTAACAAGATTATTCAGGCTCCTTGCCCCTTTTATAATATGCTCAACCCATAAACTTTTCTCCTTATCTTCCTTCAAACTCTCCTTCAACAAAAGTGCAAAACCCTCTATTCCTGAAAGAGGGTTCCTTACCTCATGAGCAACACTTGCTGCCATTTCCCCTAACATGGCAAGTTTTTCCTTATGCCTTATCTCCTCCTGAAGGTGCCTCAGGATGGATATATCTTTCAATATAACCATCATCCCCTCCACTTCATTATGAAGAGATTTTACCGGATTTGCGATAACCTCCAGAAAAATATCTTTATTCTTAGAAGAAAACCTTTTTTCTCCTATAACAGATTTTTTCTCTTTGAGCGCCTTTTCTAAAAGAGATACAAGATGTTTATTATCAGCAAAAACATCTTTGTAAGATTTTCCCAGCACATCTTTTGCCTTGTAATTTGTAATCTTTTCTGCAGCTGTGTTAAAAATGGTTATTTTCCCTTCAAGATCTAAAGCAAAGAGTCCATCCATCATGCTGTCAAGGATATTGTTAAGATAAGTTTTTACCCTTTTAAGTTCTGTCACTTTTCTTGCAAGAGCTTTGTTTGTCTCAGAAAGTTCTCTGCTAAGTTCTGTCACTTTTTGCTGAAGTTTTTGATAACTTTGCTTAAGAGTTTCTGTGGCTTTGGTGAAATTTTGAAAAGCAAAAGTTAGAAGGTCAAGTTCTTCTTTTCTCTGAACTACGCAAGAGGTCTTTCTGTTTAGCATTGCTCTTCTCCTTATCTTCGCTGGTCAAGAAAACGAGGTTTGACAGGAGAATACATTTTTCTGTAGGCCTGGTGAAAATTTCTTGCTGCGTCAATCCTGTCTATTTTTTCAGATACCTCTTTTATATCAGACTTTAAAAGAGAGTGGTTTTTTTTCTCCTGTTCCAATATCTTTCTTAAAATATCTGTAATTTCCTTTATTAATCTTTCTGTTTTTGCATCAGGTTCTTTTGTCAGAGAAGAATTTTCCTTTAGTGCATCTATCCTGCTCATAATCTTTCCCTTCTCTTTTATAAGAAATATAAGTCTTTTGTAATCTTTCTCTCTAATAGCTTTTTCCTGGGCAACTCCTATATCAAAGATTTCTCTGTAGAGTTTAAGCTGCTCTCTGTAGCATAATTCTTGATTCACTCTACCCTCCCCTTCTTCAAAGCATAGCCTGACTTAAATTTGCCCAGACGCTTTCAGGAAACCTCTCATTTAAATCCCTGTAAAACTTTTCTGCTCTCTCCACCAGGTCAAGATGCCTGTAACAGTTACCAATCTGATACACAAGCCAGGCATCACTTTCGTCTTTCGGATACAAGGTCAAAGCTTCAAGGTAAAGCTTAACAGCTTTTTTGTACTCCCCAATGAAGTAATAAAGGTCAGCAAGGTTTATCAGAGTGTTTTCTTTTTCAGAAAAATCTTTCAAAGATTTTTCCTTTAACATACCAACAATCTTCTCATATAAACTTATAGCTTCTTTTATCTTCCCCTGTTTCTGTCTAATTTTTGCTATTTTAAAAAGGCAAAGAGCAACTTTCCCCTTTTCTCCAGGAAAAACCTGCAATATTTTTTTATAAATACTACAGGCTACCTCCTCCTCTCCTGCAAGAGAAAAAAGATGAGCTACATCAAAAAACTGCGAAAGATTATTCTGAGGAAAACTTTTCAAAATTAAGGAAACATTTTTCTTTGCCACATCAAGTTTTCCACTTTCTAAATAACATCTGACAAGCTTAATCTGAGTTCTTACTTTTTCCTCCTTTTTCTTCAACAGGGAGATTCTCTGTTCTAAAAAATTTATAGCCTTGCCCCATAATTCAAGTTTCATGCAAACATTCGCTAACTCCGAAAGCACCAGAATCTTTTGTTCTCTTGAAGAAGATTCCCTCAGAGCATTATTAAAAGCCTTTATTGCTCCAGAATAAATTCCCTCTCTGTGAAAAGCAATCCCCAGATTAAGATAAGCAGAAAATATATCAGGAGACAGGGGAAAATATCTGACAAATGCTTGAAATATCCTGATTGCTTTGACAAATTCTTTCTCTTTTAAATAAAGAGAACCCAACCTGAGATAAATATCCTCAATGTAAGGATGCTGTTTCAGTATACTCTCGTAAATTTTAATTGCCTCTTTTAATTTTCCCTCACCTTCATAACTTTGGGCAAGTTTTTCTTTAACTTTAATAGCAAAGGCAGAATTTTTCCCGGAAAAGGGTAGAATTTTCTCGCAAATCTCACGAGCCCTTGCAAACTCACCTTTTTTTAAAAAAACATCTGCACAGAGAAAAAATCCTTCAGGTAAAAACCTGCTTTGAGGAAACCTCTCAAGCAATATAAAGAGGAAAGATAAAGCCTCTTCTATCTTTTCCTGAGCTATGTAACAGCGAGAAAGATTGAAAAGAGCCTCCTCCTGAAGTTTGCTTCTCGGATAATCCTTTATAAGGTGAGAGTAAAAAAGAGCTGCTTCTGAGTATTGATTTTTGCTTAAAAAAATATTACCAAGTCTAAGGTAGGCTATTTGAGCTGAGAGAGTGAGAGGATAAGACCTGATAATCCTCTGGTAAAAAGATACAGCTTCTTTCTCTTTTGAATTTTCCAGAAGAGAATCTGCAGCAATAAGGTAAAATTCTGCTATTTTCTCACTTTCAGGAAATTTCTCAATCATCTCCTTTGCCAGTTTTAAAGCCTTATCAAACTCTCCTGCTTTCCTGTAACAGAGTGCAAGATTGTATCTTGCCTCAAAAAAGTATGGAGAAGAATTTTTAAAAGCTACCTTCTCATAGAAGAAACAGGCTCTATGAATAAATCCCAACTTATGAAAAGTATTTCCGAGTTGAAAGTTAACCCGGTCCATCTCCGGATTTGAGGGGAATTTCTCTCTTATGTCAAGGTATAATTTTTTTGCTTCTTTTAATTTACCCATGTTGTAAAGATTATCAGCTTTTTGAAGATAAATTTGCCACCTTGGCTTTGCGGAAAAGAAATTTTCAAGGTAAAACAAGACAAAAATTACTACCCCTGCACCCACTCCAGCTGCTACAGCCAGCTTTAAAAAAGATAAATTTTTTAAAAACAAAATTAAATTTTTAAAAGTTAAACTGAATTTACCTCTCAGAGAAATTTTTTTGAGAAATTTCATTTTCATATTCACATAAAAGTTCTATTTTGTTGCCACAGGAGCAGATGATTTCAATTATCCGGACGATACCCTTTTCCCTTTTGAAACTTATCTTAACATCTCCTGTGTCTTTTTTTTCTGGTTTTATTAAAAGAGGCTCTTTTGAAAAGTTTAATCTCTCACTTTTAATCACACTTAAAAATTTTTTTCTATCTTCCAGCATGATTTGACTCCAGCGCTAAGGGAACGGTTCTTAAAACCTTCCTGACCTCCACCGGGTCAATAGGTTTTGTAAGATAGGAAAATACATCAAGATTTTGAATTTTATTTTTTGTCTGAAGGGAAGTGTCACCTGTTATAACCACAATGGGAAGTGCAGGAGCTATCTCTTTTATTATGGGAATGGTTTCAAATCCATCCATCCCTCCCATGTAAATATCAAGGAAAAGAACATCAAATTTTTTTTCCAGGACCTTCCTTATAACCTCACTTCCACTTTCAACAACCTCAATACAGCAACCCTCATTTTCCAAAACTTTCCTCAAAAAATTCCTCATAAACATATCATCATCAGCAACTAATACCCGCATTTTTTCTTCCTTTCTTCGGTTTTTCAATAATAAGTGCAAAGAATATGCCAGAATTTAAAATTCCTTAAATAAAAGAAAAAATAAAATTTCTGAAAGGTATGGGGGAGGATTTTTGTATTTTTCTCTTTACATTCTACCAGAAAATTCAATAAAAAATTTTTTAAAGTGTGTATAGATTAGTATACACTACCGGATGGTTCCTTAGGAGAGGATTTTCTTCTGTAAAAAGATAAATCTATATTGTATTTTCTTATTTTCTGGTATATAAAGGCACGGGTTACTCCTGCTTTTTCTGCTGCAGCTTTTATATTCCCCTGTGAGAGCAGGAGAAGTTCTCTTATATATTTTTCCTCAAATGAGGTTAAAAAACTTCTTTTGGCCTCCTCAAAAGGAAGAAACCGCTTTTTTTTAAGAGCTTTGTGGGGGAAAAATTTTTTGATATCATTCAAAGTAATAGAAGATCCCTTACAAACAACAACCATCTTCACAACAAAAGATTCAAGCTCCCTTATGTTGCCTGGCCAGGGATATTCAACAAGAAAGTTGTAAACTTCAGGTGACACCCTCTTTATATTTTTGCCAAAGCAGGAGTTGTATTTTTTTAAAAAATGTTCCACAAGTAGAGGAATATCTTCCCTGCGCTCTCTTAAAGGAGGAAGAGAAATAGAGAAAGTATTTATTCTGTAATAAAGGTCTGCAAGGAATCTTCCTTTTTTTATCTCTTCTTCAAGATTACTGTTTGTTGCTATTATAAGTCTAACATCACATTTAACAGGGGAAATTCCGCCTACCGGAATAAATTCTTTTCTCTCAATTACCCCCAAAAGCTTTGCCTGAGTATTAAGGCTTGCTTTTGCTATTTCATCAAGAAGCAAAGTTCCACCGTCGGCAGCAGAAAAAAGCCCTTTTTTCCTGGTATCTGCTCCGGTAAAAGCCCCTCTCTCGTAACCAAAAAGCTCGCTTTCCATTATAGACTCACAAATGGCAGCACAGTTTAACCTTAAAAAAGGTCCTTCATGACGTTTGCTAAGTTTGTGAATAATGGAGGCAAGCATCTCTTTTCCCGTTCCACTTTCTCCTCTTATAAGTATGGTGAGTTCTGTGGGGGCAATTTCCTTAATAATCCCAACTATCTCTTTCATCTTCTGGTTTTTACCAAGTACAAAGTCAGAAGGCAGGAAAGAAAAGGAAGAAGTCTTTTCAGAAGAAGAGGTCTTTTCTTTCTTTAAAGCCCTCCTCACGATAATTTTCAACTCGTCCATAAGAAAGGGCTTTTTAATATAATCGTATGCTCCCTCTTTTGTTACAAGTTTTAAAACCCTTTCAATACAGGCAGGTCCTGGAGAGGAGAGCACAATAAAGGGTATATCGGGAAGGTGTCTTCGTGTCTTTCTGAAAAGAGAAAGCGTCTTCTCATCAGGTTTTTCAAGATTAAAAAGGACAAGGGAGGCAGAATTTTTCTTTCTTTTTAAAACCCTCAGGTCATCTTTTACAACCTTAAAGCCTTCCTCCCTCAAGGAAGAGGCAATTTCTTGATGAGTATCTCCTGAAAAATTAACAAGAAAGATTACCTGCTCCCCACTCATTCCTTCTCCTCTTGCTTCTTTTTACCAGCTACGTCTACAGGAAAGACTACGTTAACTAATTTATCAAAGTTTATCAAAAGTGTCAATTCAAAAAGACGGTACAAAAAAGGAAGGTCTTTATACCTCTCTCCAGGGATGCAGGTTATGAAAAAATTAAATCCGGATTTTTCTTTAAAATCATACAAAAAATCTGTACTATCAAAGGATCAAACTGTGTCCCTGCATTTTTTTTCAGCTCTCCTATAGCCTCCTCAACACTTAAAGCTTTTCTGTAGGGACGATTTGAAACCATAGCATCAAAGGCATCGGCAACGCTTAATATCCTTGCCAGAAGAGGAATTTCCTCTCCCTTAAGCCCATCAGGATAACCTTTTCCATTGTATCTTTCATGATGATGGTAAATAAGAGGCAGACCATCTTTTAAAAATTCCACCCTTTCAATTATCTTCTTTCCTATTACAGGGTGTTTTTTTATTACCTCATACTCCTCTCTACTCAAGGTAGAAGGCTTGTTAAGGAGGGTATCTTTTATACCTATTTTACCTATATCATGTAAAAGACCACAAAACTTAATCATTTCTACCTGTTTCGAGGAAAGTTTCAGGTATTTGGCAATTTCAAGAGAGTATTTTGTCACCATGCGGGAGTGACCGGAGGTATAAGGGTCCTTTGCCTCTATTGCCTGAATAAGAGCCTCTATAGTGTCAAGAAAGGACTGACGCAGATCATTATAAAGGAATTTATTTTTAATGATAACAGCAGTATAACTTGCCACCACAAGAAGAGAGGTAAGGTCATCTTTTGTATAAAAGGGCTTTTTTACGGTATCGCATAAAGTTAAAACCCCCAGTTTTTCCTCTCTAATTCGCAAAGGAACACTTATAAGATTCTTAGGTTTTAGCCCGTTAAATTCATCACAGTCTTTAAAACGAATATCTCTTTTATAATCATCAACTATGAGTGGTTTACCGGTAGAGGCAACATAACCTATAGCTCCTTTATTTAGAGAGAAAAAACATCTCTTTAAAGCAGACAAGGGAACCCTTGAGGCTATCCAGGGGGAAACTTTTTTTCTCTCCCTGTCAATTTTAAGTAAAAAACCGTACCTGCTCTGAGTCACTGCAAGAGAGAGCTCAAGAATAGGTCTTAAAATATCTCTCAACTCTTTATTTGACTCAACTCCCTGATATACCCTGAAAAAAATGTATTCCTCCTCTTTTTGCCGGGAAAGTTTTATCTGGAGAAGATGATTTTCTATAACTAAAGCAACCCAGGAGGAAAGAAAACTTAAAATCTTTAATAAAGACTCATTAAGAGCTTCCTCTGAACCACAGAGCACAAAAATCACCCCCACTTTTCTGTTAGTCCTTGTCTTAAGAGGAATGGTAAGAATTTTTTTTTGTGGAGAAGAAACTTCTTTCTGAAAAGGGAAAAGCGCAGGAACACCTTTTTCCAGAACCCAGTCTACAATTCCCTCTTCTATCAGAACTTCAATCTCCTTTAAATACTTTTTTTCAAGTCCTTTTGCCCTGACTTTCTCAAACTGCCCTGTCTCCTCATCCAAAATAAACACACCCCACCCCGCTGGCTTAAAAACATCTTTGAAAAGACTTATAAACTTTTCACAGGTTTTTCCAGGCTCTCCTTTATAAGAGATAATCTCTTCAAGGTAGCCTGTAATTTTGTTTTCTCCTATCATCTTATAATCTCAAAAAGAGGTTTTGCCCTTTTAACCTCTTCTTCCAGAATTGTTCCAAAATATTCAAAGTAAGACTCGTCAAGATCAGGTCTTAGAGATTTTAAAATTTTCCACACAGAAGGATGAGGATGAAAAATTTTCTCATCACCGCTCCAGCCTATGGATTTCAGGCGAACAAGAGCATCAGACAGATTAACCACAGCAGAAAGAGAGGGATCTATCTTCGCCTTAAAAGGAAGATGATGAAACCTGATACTCTCTTCAATTTCTTGAGGAAAATTCCAGCGACTGGCAAGCCACCCTCCTATCTCCGCGTGAGTAACACCCAGAATATTTTTTTCTGCCTGGTAAAAAGAAACTCCTTGAGAAAAAACCCCTTCCACAACCTTTTCAAAGAGGTCTCTTGCATATTGACTTAAAAGTATCTTCCCGATGTCGTGAATAAGAGCTGCTACAAAAACCTTTCCCGAAACACGATATCTAAAAAATTTAGCAAGCATTTTTGCTGCTACTGCGCACCCAATAGAATGCCTCCAGAATTCCCGATGATCAAAAGAAGGTGAACTTTTACTTCCAGGGAAACTGCGTAAAATGGAAATGGCAAAAGTGATGTTTCTTATCTCGCTAAACCCAAGTATGACAAGGGCATGCTTGACTGTGCTTATCTGTCTGGGAAAACCATAGTAAGCGGAGTTAACCAATTTAAGAACAGCACTTGTCAGAGATTGGTCACTTGATATTACATTGGCAACTTTTTGTATGGAAGTTCGGGGATCCTGCAGAAGCTCTATTACCTGTGAGGCAATAGCAGGTAATGTGGGAAGGGTGGAAATATGAGCTATGACACTTCTTAATCT